>NZ_JBXVPZ010000006.1:0-70300 GCF_057961495.1 Streptomyces sp. P5F9
CGCAGGCCCCGGCTCCGGTCGCCCCGGTCTCGAACCGCCCGACGATCCAGCTCACCCCGGGCAGCGCGCTCGCCCTCGCGGCCGGCGGCGGTGCCGTGGTCCTCGTCGTCGGAGCCGTCCTGGTCTCGCTGCTCCTCGCGGTCGCCATCACGGGCATGTCCGTCGCCGTGGTCGCGGTCGTCCTGCGCTCGCTGCTGAAGGACCTCAACAACCAGCGTTAACCGGCACCCGGAGCGGCCTCGGTCGCCAAACTTCCGCCGCTCCGGGCGCCTCACCCATTCCTGATCCAACGGACCCGAAAGGGACAGCCCCATCATGCCCCAGCACGCCCCGAACACGCCCCTCTGCCGCGACTGCGACGGTTTCGCCACCGCCGCCATCACCACCGGTGCCCGCCACCGTGACGGCACCCGCGTGACCCTCCGCGTCACCTGCCCGGCCTGCAAGGGCACCGGTCACACCGCCCCCGCCACCGCCCTCGTCCGCGCCGGGAGGTGACCGCCATGTTCCGCAAACTCCCTGCCGACCTCACCCCGACCGAGGACCGTCCCGGCCTGCGCGTCAAGGTCGGCACCCGCTACAGCAGCTCCCAGGGCGACTACATGTGCGGCGGCTGCGGTGCCGAGAACCACGCCAACGGCGACACCGACGTCACGGCCCTGGTCGAGGACTACAGCGCCAACCACGGGCCCGCTCACCGGAACGGCAGGTGATCGCGTGACCGACACCGCCACCTTGGCGGGTCTCGACTCGGCCACCCTCAGTGACGTGCTGAGGGTGGCCGGTTCGGCTGACTTCGACCGCTGGCAAGAGCAGATCCGCCGCACGGGCGGTTGCTCCGACCCGATCCGGCTCGCCGGTGCCACGAAGACCATCGACCCGACCACGAAGACCGTGCTGTACGCCTACAGCACCGAGAACGAGCCCGGCGGCATGCTCCGCATCGCCTGCGGCAACCGCCGTGCCTCTCGCTGCCCGGCCTGCGCCTGGACCTACGCCGGCGACACCTACCACCTCATCCGTGCTGGGCTCGTCGGCGACCCTGCCAAAGGCACTCCGCACACCATCCGGGACCACCCCCGCGTCTTCGCCACCCTCACCGCGCCCTCGTTCGGTCCCGTCCACAACCGACCGGGCAACCGGCCTTGCCGCTGCGGCACCCGCCACGACGAGGACGCACCCGAACTCGGCACCCCCCTCGACCCCGGCACGTACGACTACGCGGGCGCGGTGCTGTGGAACAACCACGCCTCCGACCTGTGGCGCTACTTCACGATCTACCTGCGCCGCGAGATCGCCCGACGTGCCGGCCTCACGCAGAAGGAAGCTCGCGAACAGTCCCGCGTGGCCTTCGGCAAGGTCGCCGAGTACCAGAAGCGCGGTGCCGTCCACTTCCACGCCGTGATCCGCTTTGACGGACCGGACGGCCCCGACAGTCCCCCGCCGGCCTGGGCGACCCTCGACCTGCTCGACGGTGCGATTCCTGCTGCTGCTGCTCGTGTTGCGGTCGAGGTCGACCCGGCTGAGGATGAGCCGGCTCGCACGCTGCGGTGGGGCACCCAGCTCGATGTCCAGCCGATCGGCGCTTTCGGCCACGGTGAGGAGATTACGGAAGCGGCCGTGGCTTCTTACGTCGCGAAGTACGCCACCAAGGCAGCGGAGACCACGGGCACGGTCGACCGTCGGATCGGCAACAAGGAAGCCCTCGTGCTGCTCGGCGTGCCCGACCACCCGAGCCGGCTGATCGAGGCGTGCTTGGACCTGCACGCGCTCTACCCGGACCGCAAGCTCCGGGACTGGGCTCACATGCTCGGCTTCCGGGGCCACTTCTCCACCAAGTCCCGCAGCTACTCGACCACCTTGGGCGCCCTGCGACAGGTCCGTGCCGACTACCGGGCGGCCCAACACCGCGAAGCCCTGGGCCTGCCCGACCCCGACGACCATCCGGAGGCAACCACGCTCACCCTCGCGCACTGGATCTACGCCGGCCACGGCTACACCCCCGGCGAATCCTGGCTCGCCGCCAACATCCGCCGCGACATCCAACGCAACCGCGAGACCGCCCGCGAAGCCCTCGCAGACTTGCCCGACCCCGGCACAGAGGGGGAGTGGTGATGGCTGATCAACTCTTGGACGTCAAGCAGGTTGCCACTCGCCTTGGCACAGGCGTCCGCTTCCCTCGTCGGCTGATCGAAGAACGCCGCATCGCCTTCGTCAAGGTCGGTCGCAACGTCCGCATCTCGGAACGCGTGCTGGACGAGTACATCGCCGCGAACACCGTGGAACCGGTCGTCCTCCGACCGACAGGCTTCAGGAGGGCTGCCTGATGGCTGGGAAGCGCAAGTCTCGCCGGGGCTTCGGCAGGATTCGGAAGCTGCCCTCAGGGCGGTACCAGGCTCGCTACCCGGGGCCTGATGGCGTACTGCGGCCTGCCGACCGCACGTTCGCCACGACCACGGACGCTGATCGCTGGTTGGCAAAGAAGCGCATCGAGATCGAAGACGGCCGCTGGATCGATCCTGCTGAAGGACAGACAACGGTCCGGGACTGGTCGGCTCGCTGGCTTGCCGCTGTGTCACCGCAGCTCAAGCACAAGACACAGGCTTCGTACCGGTCGCTGATCAACTCGCTGATCAACCCGGCGCTCGGGGACCGTGAGCTGTCGAGCCTGCGTCCGATCACCGTGACAGAGTGGGTCGCGCAGATGCGAACCAGGGGGCTCAGCCCATCGCGCATCCGGCAGGCGTACCGAGTGCTGTCCCAGGTCATGGCCTCGGCCGTCGACAACGACCTGATCGCGCAGACACCTTGCCGGGGCGTACGTCTCCCCCGGATGCCACAGACCGAGCCGCACATCCTGACGCCGCTCGAAGCCTCTCGCGTCGTGCGGAATGCCGACAAGCCGCATGACCTGCTGATCGCGCTTCTCGCCTTCGCCGGCCTGCGGGTGGGTGAGGGCTTCGCACTGCGCCGCGATGATGTCGACGTGGCGGGCGGCACGGTGCTGGTTGACGAGAACCTCGCTGAGGCGAACGGTGCCCTGGTCTTCGACACCCCGAAGTCCCATCAGAAGCGGCTACTGCGCGTGGCACCCACCCTCGCGAAGCGGCTCGGGAAGCACCTGGAGACCCTGCCGGACGATGGCCGCGCGCTGCTGTTCACCACGGCTGCGGGCAAGCCCCTGCACTACAACCAGTGGCGCAAGGCCTACTTCGACCCTGCCGTGTCAGCGGCCGGCCTCACCGACGTGACCCCGCACGATCTCCGGGCCTCGCACGGGACTTGGGTAGCCGACAAGTACGGTGTCATGACGGCCGCTCACCGCCTCGGACACTCGAACGCGAGCGTGACCACTCGGCACTACGCCCGTCCGGTCGCCGGCCGCGATGACCAGGTGGCCGAAGCCTCGGACGCGTGGGTCAACGGGCACGATCTCGACCGAGGGGCACGTAGCGGGCACGACGACGATGACGATGGCCTCTCCGGGGCACTCGTACCCGTCTGACCTGCGGCGGAGACCTCACCGCCCATGATCGGCGAAAGGTCTTGAAAACCGTAGGGACGTGAAAGCGTCCCCGTGGGTTCGAATCCCACCGCCTCCGCAGGTCAGAGATATGCAGGTCAGAAAGGGTGCTCCTCGTTTGAGGGGCACCCTTCTGCATAGAGCCTGTCTCACCCTGCATCACTGATGTGTCGCTCGGGTTCAGTGCTCACGGACCAGCCACGGACCAAAAAAGGCCCCGCCCTAGTTTGGGCGGGGCCTGTCGTGGCCGTTCTACTCGTCACTCTCCGCAAGGGCCTTGTCGATGAGCGCGTTGGCGCTCTCCTGCATACCGCGGAGCACCTTGGCGTAGAAACGGTAGAGCACCGCCAAGCTGTGGCCGGCGCGGCGGGCGACCTCCACCTTGTCGACTCCCGCCTTGAGCCAGAACGAGATACCTGCGTGCCGGAGAGAGTACGGAACGGCTGCGAGCGGACTGTCCGCTTCCTCGGGCGTGAGCGCCTTCTGCCGAGCGGCGTCCCACATCTTGGTGTACTCGGTGGAGCGCACTCTGCCGCCGCGCACGGCGCGGAAGAGTCTGCCGTCTTGCGCCGTGCCGTACTTCTTCAGATGCTCTCGCAGCATCTTCACCAGGACGGGCGGGATGGGAATTGGGCGTGTGGCCTTACGGGCGCGTCGCTTCAGGCCGCGCGCCTCGTAGGACTTTCCGTCATCGGTCCACGCTGAGCCGACCTCGGGACGGCTCTCTGCGAGGATCAGTTCCCCCCATCCAGACTCCGGCAAGCGGCAGTCTCGCCGAGTAAGAGCCGCGATCTCGGACGGCCGCATGGCCGCGTGGTAGAAGCAACCGAAGAAGGCGTACATGTGCTCGCCGCGCGGTCCCTGTTCGCGTACGGCTTCGATGAGGTGCTTTACCTGCTGCGGCCCCGGCACGTATCGGAAGTCGATCTCGTCATCCGTCTCCGGCGCCTTCCAGTCGATTTTCGACAGGGGGCTAGTGGGCACCAGGTCGAGTTCCACCGCGTACCGCCAGCAGTTGCTCAGGACGGCGAGTTTGCGCTTCACCGTGTTCTCCGCTGCCTTTCGGCCGTTGAGTTTGAGCGAGATCGCGTCAAGGGCCGGACGGAGGTGAGCGGCTTGGGCAGCTTCTTCGACCTTCAGAGACTTGTCCGAAAGCCACTTCAGAGCGGCGGCTATCTCGGCAGGAGGTTCCTCATTGTCAAGCCGCGGCTCCGTCTTGCCCTCGTCGGTACGGATCATCTTGAACGCCCACTCCTGCAAGGCGCGTCGCAAGATGCGGCGGTTGGGGGCACCCCGGGTACTGCTCACCAGCACCGGAGTTACGACGGCGAGTGATTCGGCGATGCTGGCGCGGTGCTTAGCCGCGACCTGGGGCCACTTCATCAAGGCGTAGGCACGGGCGTGGTCGTACCAACTGGGAGCCTTCAGAGCGCGCAACTCGGACTCGGGCAGACCGGTTTCGGTATCGAATCTCTGGTGGTCGCGGAGCGCGGCGCGGAGATCTGTCTGACGTCCTTCCGCCTGGGTTTTCGTGAGGTAGCTCTTCGAGTGCTCCTCAACCCCCACCCGCCAGCGCAGCATGTGCGCTTTGCGGCGGTCCTTGCGGATGCGGATGTTCCATATCTCGACGTCGTACGTCAGCAAGTGAGGTCTTCTTCCAAGGTGTTGAGCCACTGCTCGAAGTCCGCTCGGCGGAACCGGAGTTGGCCGTTGGGGAGCTTGAGGCACTTCGGGGACTGGCCACGGGCGCGCATGCGGTAGAAGGCGGCCCGGGACATGCCGAGTTCGTCCAGGACGTCGGTGAGCTTCATGTGCGGTTCGCGATGCTGGCGCAAGGTGATCAGCCCTCTGAGCGGTTCAATTTGTCTCGCGCCGGTCTTGATCAGTCCGGCATGGATCAGTACGCCGATCATCGAAATCTGTTACAGCCCGGCGGTCGATCACCGTCCGCACGATGAGGTTGCTCCCGTACTTGCTCCGCTCTTGATCGCGCCGCCGAACACCAACTCGGGCCGGGTCTTGCCCGGCCGTCTGTCAGGTGGGTGATCTTGCGGCGGTCGTGTCTGAGCGGCAGCGATACCTAGAGCGACATGGAGTTGCGGCGCCTGCGGCGCGGTCCGGGGTAGACGCGCATGACGTCCTGGTCGGCTCCTGCGCCACGGGTTCGCAAGACGCCACGCCGACGACCCACGCGAACGACGCTGGTGGCAGCGTCCTCATCGATCTCGGCGCAGCGCGCGGCGGCGGCGAGGGAGATCCACTCCTCGAACGGCAGGAGCATCAACGCGCGGTCGGTAGCACTCATGTACGGGGGCATGGCCGTAGCCCTTTCGCTTCGGGTCTTTGTGGGCGCCGGGTTGCTCTCCCAGCACGTGCCCGCACGATACTTCACGGCGGCCGTCACAAGCTATCGCTAACCCGTTCGACGCGTTACGTAGACAGCCAGTTATGCTGCCTCGCGTCGCATCGGAACGTGATCTTCCCTCTGTGGGGGAGTAGTGGAGACCGTGCCCGAGGTGGCGTTGCAGCTACAACGCAGCATCGGCTCTTGGGGGGACAGCACGCTGTGACCGACATTCTCGAATCCCTAGTCGCACGCGCCGCAGCGGGCGGAGAAGACGGGGCCGATGCCATCGGTGTGCTGTACGACGAACTCAACGACACCGTGTACCACTGGGTTCGGTACTACATCCGTGATGGACACATTGCGGAGGATCTGTGCCAGGAAGTCTGGTTGAAGGTCTCCCAGAACATCGGCAAATACCGGCCGGGCACGAACCTGATGGGCTGGCTGCGCACGATCACGAAGAACACCTCTCTTGACCACCTGCGCTCGGTGCAGCGACGCCCCTCGGAGGTCCTGTACGCCGATCACCTCGAACTCGACCGGCCGCGAGCAGGGGAGGGCCCGGAAGAGTACGCCGAGCGTCGTGAACTGGCGCGGGCCGTTGAGGCGCATCTGCACAAACTGAGACCCGAACAGCAGCAGGTTCTGATCCTGCGGTTCTTCGACGGATTGAGTCCGACGCATGCCGCGCAGATCATGGGCAAGACGGACGGTGCTGTACGCACATTGACGGTACGGTCTCTGCGCAAGCTCGCCGAGGTCATGCCGGCCGGGGACTCATCCTCCCAACTGGTGGAGGCCCTGCTGACCGCAGCAGTGAGCAGGGGGAGAATCGGTGCACAACGGGTTGAGAGACGAGAGGCGAGGGCGCATGTCGAGACGCGCTGACCAGAGCGAGCGTGTGGAGCAGGCGCTGGACGGCGGCCCGGTTCCTCACGACGAGGAGACCCGCCGCCTGCTCGCCGCCGCGGGCGCCCTGCGGCCTGGCTTCCAGCGCAGCTCTGCGCGGGTGCGAGACACCCGCGCGGCGATGCTGCGCGAGTACGCGCGCGCTCAGAACCCGCAAGACACACGCGAAGACGCCGGTTCGGGCGATGGGCTGGACGAGCCGGAAATCCATCGCGCCGAGGTCGAGCTGCCCGGCGGCGGCCACGTCGTCCTCACGGACATCGAAGCCATCACGCCCGAGCGTGCCGAGAAGACCGCGGCCCGCATCGCCGAGATCTTGAAGAGCAAGGAAAGCGACCGGCAGGCGTGAGCAGCGTGATACCCGGCAGGCTGGAGGCGCGGCCGTGACCTCGTCCTTGCCGCCCATCCAGATTCACGTCCTCAAGCCTGGCGAGGACGATGACGATGAGTCGCTCACCGATGTGGGCGTGGTCAACCTCAACGGCGAGCGCCACCTGTTCTTGATTCCGCAGTCCTTCGGCTCCGCCGTCCGGCAGGTCAGCTCCGCGATGCCGGACTTGCCGTTGGAGCAGGTCGAGAACCTGGTACGCAAGCACTGCCCCGAATTCAAGGACCTCGACGAGCTGTTGGGCCCCGTCGATCCTGCTCCGCCCATCGATACCCCTGGCCCCTGGGCCAAGCCACCCCAGCCCGCGCGGGTTCCTGGCCGCGCGAAGAAGTGGGCCATCGTCGCAGCGCTGGTACCCGTGCTCGCCGGGACCTGGGCGCTGGGCTACGTCACCGGGGGCAACACGGCGGGCTCCGCGGCCAGCGCCCCGGACGCGGCCGACAAGGTAGAACCGTTCACCGCATCGGACTTCATGAACTTCTCCGACGCGGGGAAGATCGACTGCAACCCGATCGACGATCTGGAAGCGGAGTGCACTGACTCCGACGGGATGGTGATGGCGTCCAAGGCCGCCACCGGCCCGGACTCGACGATCTTTACTTTCAGCTATGGGTCCGAACGTATTGGGTTGCGGATTTTCAGGGACGCCGATTACGCAGCCACCTGGACCCGGCAGGACGGTTCAAAGGAGCTGTACCCGAACCTTGCCCGTTCCGGCCGCTACGTGCTGTGGGGCACGGACAAGGAGCGGCTGGACGAGTACCTGGAGCTGCTGCGCACGGCCCCAAAGAAGGCTTCTTCCTCACAGGTCGTGGGCGCCGGTGCCCTGCCGCCACGCCTCGCCGCGCTCACACTGGGCACCCTGGGCCTCAACGAACACGACGTGCGCACCATCTTGTTGGCGCCGCAGGACTCCCCAGTAGGCACGCCTGTCCTGATGGCAGCCCGAGCTGTGCTCGGCGTGAACGACGCGACGAGGTCGATTGTGATCGCGGGTGAGGACGACATCGTGGCGCTCGCCGTCGGGATCGAGCCCCAGCCGGTCGTCACCCAGCCGAGCACCCACAGCGAGGGCAGCGTCGTCCTCGTCACCACCCAGGTGGACTCGGGGTCGACGTCTCCAGACGGCTCGGCCGGGGTATCGCAGGAGGTCCCGGCTCCTGCCACCGATCCTGCGCCGGATGAGACTCGCGAGCCCTCCGGGGACGGGCAGTCGCAGATGCCGGTCGAGGAGAGCCCCACGCCGGAGCCCACGCAGCCGACCGAGCCCGAGCAGCTTGATCCGTCCCCGACGGACCCCACGCTGCCGGTTGCCGAGACGCCGGTTGTTGAGACGCCAGCACCGTCGCAGGACCTCGACTCTGCCGAGCCGCAGCCGTCCGCCGAGGACGACGCTGACGCGGCCGAGGAGCCTGTCCCGCCCGCGCAAGAGGACACCGTGGCCGCAGGCGATGAGGAACCCACGGGCGGCGTCCTGGTGGCGCTGCCCGAAGCCTGGATCGCCCCCGCTGCCTAGAACGAGACGCGCCGCGCGGGTGGACCAACCTCCTGCGCGGCGCGTACTGGGGTAGTGCCAGTTTCAGAACGGCGGCTGCGGGCCCGCCCACTGGTCGTCGGCCACTGGACTCCCCCCGGGCGGGGCCGCGCGCCGTCCGCCGGTCTTGGTGACCCTGGCGGTCGCGTTCTTCAGGCTCACGCCGACGTCCTCCACGTCGAGTTCGTACACGGTGCGCCTGATGCCCTCGCGGTCCTCGTAGGAGCGCTGCTTGAGGCGACCCTGAACGATGACGCGGGTGCCGCGCGTTAGGGACTCGGCGACGTTCTCCGCGGCCTGGCGCCAGACGGCACAGGTCAGGAACAGGCTCTCGCCGTCCTTCCACTCGTTGGTCTGACGGTCGAATACCCGGGGCGTGGAGGCGACACGGAACTTCGATACCGGCGCTCCGCCAGGGGTGAAGCGCAGTTCGGGATCGTCGACGAGGTTGCCGACGACGGTGATGGTGGTCTCGCCTGCCAAGAGGAACCTTTCAGGAGGCAGGGCGGTCGGCCCGCGGGCAGCGGGCCGACCCCGGACGGTCAGGAGAAGAGCGAGTTCCAGGTGAGCGGGCCGGGCAGCCCGTCGGCGTCGTTCTTCAGCTCGGCGCGGGACAGTTGGAAGTCGCGGACGTTCAGGCGGTCTGCCTCGCCCCACGTCTGCGACGGGCCGACGCGGTAGTGCTTGCCGTAGCCCTTGGCGACCAGGCGGTCGCCAAGCTGCTTGACGTACTTGTTCTTCTTGCCGGGGCCGAACTTGTCCCGGCCGGGGAACGCCGGCGCGGTCGGCTTCGGCTTCGGCGTGGTGGTCGAGCTGCCGCTCGACGACTTGCCGACGATCGCCTTCGCCTTCGCGAGGATCTTGGCGAACGGGAGGCTCCCGGGATCTCCGTGCACGTTCTCGGGGGCGTGGAGGTGACCGCAGACGCCCTTGAAGGCGTTCCACTCGGCGAACGTCATGCGAGCCGACGTCGCACCGTACGAAGACGGGTAGGCCGGCCATTCCGACGGGCCGGAGAGCGGGATGCCCATGTTGGTGTGCATCCACGCGATCAGTTCGGCGAGTTCGTCGTAGGCCCACTCCGGCGCGTCCGGCCAGTAGACGTAGTCCTCTCCGGCCTTGAGGCCGTTCCAGGTGCTCTTGTGCTTCGGGTCGCAGGTCCCGACCAGTTCCACCTGGATGACGTTGTTGGTGTTCGTCTCGACGCCACCCGCCTGGTTGACCAGGGCGCGCGCTGAGCGGTTCAGCGCGAAGTGCTGGTAGACGTCGATCGTCTTCTTCGCGAAGTTCGGCTTCGCCGTGAGGTTCGGGGCCGAGGCGCCGTTGCCGTAGGAGACGACGGTCGTCCCCTCGGTGGTGTGCAGCACGAGGGTGTTGGGGTCCATCAGGTCGCCCTCGTACGTGTCGCCGTACCAGTTGGTACCGCGGATGGCGCCCGGGTACAGGGTCGTGGTCACAGTGCTTCCTCCGGTGCTGGTGAGCAGGAAGGGAGCACCGTGACCGGCGGTGCGGGCTAGTGTCGCGTGCTGCCTGCGGAGCCTGCTGGCCCCGGTGGTCAGCCGTCGACTACCTCGGCATCCACGACGTCCTCCAGTTCGGGCGGGTCGGGGTACTGCACCGCGAACAGCGTCTGGTTCAGGCGTTCGGCGAGCGCGCCCAGGTCCACGCGTTCGTCCGGAGCAGATTCGCTGCTGTCGAGTCCGGTGATTTCGATTGCGAGGGCCGCGTCCTTGCCGTAGTGCTTGCGGTGCTGACGCTCCAGGTACCACGCGTCGGCGCGCCAGTCTGGGGCCGTGCGGTCCTCGGTGACCTCTTCGACGATCTGGCCGGTCTCCGGGTCGCGGAACTTCCTCGTGGTCACCTTGGTGACGATCCCGCCGTCCGCGACTCTCCTGATGTTGGCCATGGCACGGGCGGCTGCCATGGCGCGGGCGGTGCGCACCTTCTCGAACAACTCGACGTACGGGTCCTCGTCCCGGTTCGGTGGTTGTCCGTCCTCGCGCATGGCTACTTCCGCGCGGCCACGGGCCATCCACCGGTGGTAAGTGGCGCTTGAGATGCCGGCGGCCTCGGCGGCGAGTTCGACAGCGATGCCGGTACGGGACGCGGTGATGATGCGGGCCTCGACCTCCTCAGAGAGCAGGGAAGGACGTCCGGCGCCAGGGCGGTGGGACTTGCGGCGGCTGGCCACGGGGCGACTCCTCAGCGGCCGGACGTGAACGCGTGGCCGCAGGCAGGGCAGGTGGCCAGGCGGGCGCGTCCCTCGTCGTCGAGGCTGAAACCGTCACCGCCCGGGACGTCCCCGTTGTCGTCCGGGAGGTGAAGCACGGGCGTCTGGCCCTCGTTGACAGCACCGGGCAGCGTTTCGGGGTCGACCTGCCGCAGCAGTTTCTCCAACTCGTCCTCTGGGATGGCGAGTGAGTCGTACAGCGCGGCGTCCTCGGTAACGATGTCCTCCAGGTAGGCGGCAAGGGAGCGTGGTCGCCAACCACCGTCGGCGCCGATCTTGTTGAGCTTGATGTTCAGGGCCTTGGCCTCGACGTCGGAGCGGGAGGCCCAGCCGCGCTGAACTGGCACCAGCCATCCGCCGTCGTGGTCCAGGAGCAGGCCGCCCGGCAGCCGTGCGCCGCGGGCTTGCATCTCGATCAGGGCCTCGCGGCGTCCGTGGCCGCCGAGGATGGTGCCGGTGCGCTCGTCGGCGATCGGCTGGTCGACGAAGCCGTGCGTGCTGATGCTCTCGATGATCCGCTCGACCTCGTGCTTCTTCGGGTTGCCGGGTGCCGGCGCGAGGTCGGTGAGCGGTACGTAGGTGGTGTAGCGGGGGGCGGGCACGGTCTCGGCCACGGCTGTCCTTCTGGCTGATTCGGAGGTGCCGGCGGCGGGCGTGGTCTGCGAGCCCGCGGACTTCAACCGCGGCGCCCCGCCTCGCAAGCGGGGTGTGCCGTCATGGCCGGGCCGCGCCTGCCGCCGGGCCGGGGCCGCCCTCGTTCCGGATGGGGCGACCCCGGAGCCCACCTGCCTCTGACGACGTCATCAGAGGTGGGAGAGCCGCGCGGAACGTAGAGGGCCTAGCTGGCTTGTGTCGCGGCTCCGGGCTGATCGAGAGGCTCGGACGATGGCCTGAGGCCCTGTAATAACGCGGACCTGTACCGCTGAGGAGTCGATACGGCCGCCGTTTCGAACGGCACTCTCGCCACGGCGCGACGCTTGCTGTACTATTTCGCACGGCTGGGAGAGCAACCCAGCCGCCTGGGGCTAGGTGTCACAGATTTCGCCGGTCGACGTAATTACTGGCGACACCCTGTGCACCCAGCCCGGGAAAGACCCGAAAAGCCCTGGGCCACGCCTTGGGTGAGAAAGGACCCGGCATGTCGTACGACGACACCGAAGAGAAGCCGCTGCCCACCCTGCCCCTGGGTGATGCCGCGCTGCTTTCCGTCTTCGCCAAGCTGTTCAAGGAACACGTCGTGCCCGCGATCGACGAGAAGATCGCCGCCGTGAAGGGTCCGCTCCTGAGCGCGTACGACGACCCCGAGAGCAGTACCAAGTCCGTCGACGCCAAGGTCAACGGCATCGCTGTCGCGACGCACACCGTGGCGATCTCCAAGGACAAGTACATCGTCGGCGACGAGGACTTGTTCAACGCGTTTGCCGAGGAGCACGGAGAGGTCGAGGTCATCATCCAGGCCCGGCCCGCGTTCCGCGAAAAGATGCTCAAGAGGGTGAAGTACGACAGGGCGACGGACTCCATCGTCGACAAGCTCACCGGCGAAGTAGTCCCCGGACTCACCCGTATCCCCGGTGGCAAGCCGACCGGAACTGTGACCCTGAGCTGGAAGGAAGGCGGCCAGGAGGCCGTTCTGGAGGCGTACGAGCAGGGACAGCTCGACAGTCTCCTGCGCGGTGTGCCCATGCTCCCCGCCGCGCCCGCCCGCGACGGCGATAAGTAGCCCGCGCACAGTCGAACGACGGCCCGGCCGCACGCCCTTTGACGGCCGGGCCCCTCCTCTAAGGACCATCGCCTTGTCCACCCGCACCAACCTTGTCCCGGCACTTGCCGAAGGGATATCCGACCGTGCGTTCCGCCTGTACTGCTACCTCGTCTTGGAGAGCGACGGCGGTTGGGTCACCGTCCAGGACGTCGCTGATGCGTGCAACCTGACCAACCACCAGGCTCGTGAGCCCCTCTCCGAACTCCGCGACGCGTGCATGGCTGAGTCCCGACGCGTGTATGAGATGGGCGCCCACGGACGCAAGACGTGGCACACCCACTTCCGGCTGCCGCACGAGACGGCGAGCGGGGCAGCAGCGTGACCAATCGCAGCGGTGTGCGCCGCAACAGGCGCTCCCACTTCGTCCAGGTCGAGTCCAAGACCGCCCGCGACACGCGCGTCAGCTACCGCGCACTCGGCCTACTGACGTACTGCCTCGACCAACACGATGGCTGGAACGTGCGCTCCGAACAACTTGCTCGCGGTGCAGGGCGCGAAGGACGCGATGCCGTCCGTAAGGCCCTCCATGAACTTGCCGCACACGGCTACTACCGACTTGAGAAGCGTCGGTTCCTCGACGGCAAGACGGCCATGGGCGCAGCGATCAGCGAGTACGCCAACGAGCAATGGGCCCAGGACTACGTCACCTTCGGCGGCAAGCTGGACATCCCTGTTGTCGAGCAGGAGGACGGATCGTTCCGCGTCCGCTACCCCGACGGCACCCTCGGCCCGGACGGTTTCGCATCCGACTCCGACTCGGTCTCCCCGGACGAGGAAGTCACAGAGGCCACTCCGGAGCCCGAGCCGAAGGCGAAGAAGCAGCCGCGTGTCACCCCGCCGGCCGCCGCCCGTTCCGCTGCGCAGAAGCGGGCTGGGCAGAGCGATACGCCGGACGCGGAGGACAAGGGGGCCACGGCGAAGGAGAAGACGCCCGCCCAGGAAGTCGCCACCTGGTACTACGACCACGCCAAGCAGCACCTCGGCCCCTACGCGGGCAACAAGAAGTCCGGCTGGTACTTCGCGCTCGTCAAGCTCAGCCAACAGGCCCTGGACGCCGACTACACCCAACGCGAAGTCGCGAAGGCGTTCCAGCGCACCGGTGTCCACTTCCCGACGGCCCACCAGTTTCAACGAGCGCTGAGCGACGAGCGGAACAACAAGCCGATGCCCGCCCAGTACGGCGGGCGCCCCGCGCCCTACAGCGATGCCGCCACTTGGGGTACCGGCGCCACGGGCGTCCCGATCACCCCCAACGACCTTGACGACGATGCCGCGTTCGGCATCGTCCCTGCCTGACGCGAGAGGAGAAGGAGCAGTGAGCACCCTGGCAGCCGAACGCTTTGTCCCCGAGCGTGAGCCGAAGCGGCTGTTCGAGATCACGGACCGCATGATCTCGGCCCTCAAGCGCGGAGGCGCAGACCTGTCCCAGCTCGGAGTGCCCGCCCCGGACGGGGAAGACGACGTGGAGCTGTGGGAGGACGTCTCCGTGCCGCAGGCCCACGCCCGCAGTCTCGCCTGGACGAACAGCATGCGCAGGGCCGCGCACGACGACTATCTGAAGTGGCGCTTCGCCGACCTGGACGACCACCAACGCCCGCAGACGCTGAACGGGTGGCTCGACTCGCTCGTTGAGGCGAAGAGGAAACAGGCGCGGCCCAGCACGATGCACTTCATCGTTTCCGGGAACATCGGCTCGGGGAAGACCACGGCGGTCGCCGCGCTCGGGAACGAGGCCAGCGCCCGAGGGCTGCTCGTGCGATTCGTGCAGCACGCCACCTACCTCTCCTGGCGCCGCCCCGACGGCGGGCCCGACGGCATGAGTTCCTACACGGTCCGTACGCGGCATGTCGAAGACCCTGACTTGCTGATCATCGACGAGTTGTGCGGCGAGATGGACGGTGTGCAGACGGAGTTCGTCCGCAGGGAGACGACCGACCTGATCGGCTCTCGCCTGGCGTCAGGCAGGCCCACGGCGTTCTCCACGAACTTGCGGCGTGACGGCATCGTCTCCGTCCTCGGCGAGCGCCTGCTGTCCCGCATCGAGGACCGCGCCTATCTGGCGAAGGTCGTGGGGCCGGACCGGCGTACGCCCCGCAAGCCGCTGGACTGGTGAACTCTCCAGCTCCGAGGCGGTGATGACGGGCCATCTGACGATGGGGAGCAGCGCGGGGGGCGCGAGACCCTATATCGTTTGGGCAGCCTGAGGACCGATGAGCATAGGTCCTTGGGAAGACCCGAACGAAAAAGGGGAGTGTCTTGCCCAAGTTGCCTACCGTACGTGCGATCACGCAGGGCGAGCGGGAGTTGCGAGATTGGCACCGCAACCTCCGCATCGGAGCCGCCGCCGCAGGCTTCGGCATGATGCTCGCCTCCCTCTACCAACTCCACTGGGCCGGAACGCTCATTGGGTTCCCCACCCTCGCGGCGGCGGCGATGGCGGGTTCCCTGGAACTGCTCCTCGCGTTCAACGCAGGCGCAGTCACCTCGATCCGCAAGCGCACGGACAAGGGCGCCGAGGGCGGTTACTACTGGTCGCTGTGGTGCATCTTCGCGTTCCTGCTGTGCATATCGATCGCCGCGAACGTCGGCCATGCCGTGATCGCGCTCTCCGAGTGGTTCAGTGCCGGCGGTGCGCCGACCGTGATGGCGGAGAACCGGGTGTACGTGTACGCGGTCGGCAGTGCCGTCGCCGCGATGGTGCCCCTTGGCGGCAGCTTCGGGCTGCACATCTCCGGATTCGTCCGCGCGCGTGGCGCGGGCTCGGATTGGGTCGATGCGGACGGGACCGGAGCACTGCTCGACTCCGGGGCGCCTGCTCCAGCGGCGCAACGGAAGACACTGCCGCCGCGCCCCGAGGTAAAGATCCCCGCCCAGAAGTCCAAGGGACCTGTTCCCGAGCAGAAGCAGGCTGAGGACCCTGAGCCGACCGAGCAGAAGCAGGCTGAAGAGGAGCCGGAGGAGGCGCCGGATAACGAGCCGGTGGAGGTCGTGTCCGAAGACGAGCTGTACGCCATCTACAAGGCGGCCATGGACGCTGGCGAGCACCATCGGTTCGGCCCACGCGGGGATTTGAACCCGACGCAGCTCGGCCGCCGAGTGGGGCAGAGTCCACAGAACGGCCGGAAGAACGTCGGCCCCCGTTTCAAGTCCCGGTACCAGGCAGAGAAGCAGGAAGAGCGGGGCGACGGTGTGGACATGGACGGCCTTGCAGCCGGTAACGGGTCCGCTCAGGCATCCTGACGTTCCGCACCTGCACGACCTTGCGGCGGGCGCTCCCGATTAGGGGCGCCCGCCGCTGGCACGATCGGACCCTTTCATGACCCCCGAGATCCTTGCCCGATTCACGGCCGCCCGCGCTCACCGCGATCTCTCTGACCTCGCCCGGCAGGGCGTAGGCAGCATCAGTTCGGCCGCGAGCACCCGTGAACGGATCGAGGGGGCCCGGCGACTGAGGGTTCTGGCCAACGAACTGGTCGACCTGGTCGTGCTCGGCGAGGCACTGGCCGGGGCATCGTGGGAGGAGATCACGCAGGCCCTGAACCGGCGGGATGCCGAGACCGTACGGGCCGAGTACGAGGACGCCGTCAACCAGTGGCAGGCCGCGCCGGCAGAAGCGTTCGACGGGGTCGACGACGATGCGCGGTCTCTGGACGCCTGGTACCAGATCCACCGCGAGGACGCTGATCCGGCCGTGCAGAATCCGGTATCTGACCTGCTGTAGCGGATTGTTTCTCTGCCTCCAGAGACGCTAAAATAATACAGCGAACGTCAGGGCGAGAAGCTAAGGCCCTGCGCGCCGCAGCATCCGGGAGAGCAACCCGGAAGACCCGAAGCGAAAGGCCCCGTTCCGTGGCTGGAATCACCGTGCCCCAGCGCACCCGAAAGAGCCGGAAGCCCACCGGCAAGCCGAACCCCCCGATCATCCTGCTCACCGGCCCGGAGAAGACCGGCAAGAGCTTCGAGGCCGCGCGCGGCACCGGCTCCGACCTGATCGGCCAGTCGTACTGGATAGAGATCGGCGGCACCGAGGGGACGGCTGACTACTACGGCCGTGTACCCGGCGCCGACTACGAGATCGTTCCGCACGACGGCTCGTACCAAGACATCCTTGACTCGATCCGCTGGGTGAACCACCAGCCCCGCGCCGACGGTAAGCCCAACCTGCTCATCGTCGACTCCGGGACGTCGATGTGGGACATGCTCAGCGACGAGATCGCGATGTACGCGCGCAACCGGGCGATCCGCAAGGCCCAGCGAGACCGCTCCCGCGTGCCAACCCTCGATGCCCCGGTGGTCATCGACCCCGATCTGTGGAACCGGGCCAAGGATCGGTGGGGTGAATTTCTGTGGCTGCTGCGCCGTCACCCTGGCCCCGTCCTGCTGATCGCGCGCCAGGAGGTTGTGACGGCCTTCGAGAACGACAAGCCCACCAGGAACACCACTCGCAAGGTGAAAGCGGAGAAGAACTTGCCCGCGGCCGTCGACGCGATCGTGGAACTCCACGCCATCGGCGAAGCCTGGCTGACCGGCGTGCGCAGCCTGCACATGCAGATCCAGTCCGGCGAGACCCAACGGTTCACCGACTTCACCGTGGACGCCCTGCTGCGCCGCCTCGGCCTGCAAGACGCTGTCGAGTCCCGCTCCGTGTCCGAACTGCGCCCCGACGCCGATTTGCTGGAGCACGGCCAGCAGGCCCAGCAGTCGGCCCCGAGCCAGGAGCCCGTCCGGCAGGCCCCGGGCCTGAACGGTGAGCAGGCCGCCAAGCTGATCCGCGACGCCCTGATGCACCCAACCGACCCGGAATCGGCACTGCGAGAGGTCCGAGAGGATCACGGCCGTCGCACCCTCAGGGCGGTGAAGACGGACACGGCCTGGGGCGTGATGAGTGCCGACGAGCTGATCACCAAGTCCCTGGACCACCTCAAGGCGAAGGCGGAGCAGGCCCACACGGGCGGAGGCAGCGAGCAGTCCGGCAGCAAGCAGGAGACGACCGGCGACGAACAGGGCGACGGTAGCGCGCCCCCGGACCCGGACGGCGTGCCTGACCCGATTGGGGAGGGCGCGCCGCCGCCCCCGGACCCGGCCGACGAGCCGCCCGTCGCTGAGCACCCCGAGGAGGTCAGCGAAGCCGAGGAGCCGCAGGATCTCCCCCGCGCCCGGACTCAGCCCACCCAGACGAACCGCGTGAACAAGGTGATGGCGGTGTTGCTCACCGAAGCGGAGATCCAGGCCCGTATCTTGGGCGTGACGATGGAAGAGCACCTTGCACCGGTCTCCGGGCCGGACGAGGGGATGCCGCCGCCGATGACCAGGCTGCGGAAGTACGTCGTCGATCACCGTCCCACGGTGATCGAACTCCTTGACGGGCGTGGCGAGCGGGACATCGCCAACGCCTACCGGCTCGCGGGAAAGCCGGAGCTGAAGATCGCCGACATGTTCTCGACGCTCTACAGCGACCTCGCCACGGTCGGGTGAGGTGACGTGCTGTGACGCGCTCCGAGAGCGCCTGATCCACTCTTGGCCGGGACGGTGGGCGCGCCCTCGCATCACGTCACATCATCTGACGAGGCGCGCCACGCGACTCCAGCCACCGCGAGGGCGCGCCTTTGGCGAGCGCTGTCCCATCACAGGCCGCGCGCCGTGGCGCGCCGACGGTGCGGCGGCGCGCGCCGGGCTGGGCGCGCCGCCGGCACTACCGCGGAGCGCGTCTTCACACCATGAGCCTTCGGGGGCGCGCCTACCCAGTTCGGCGCGCCCGGCAATGGCGCGCCGTACCGTCGGTGGCGTGCCATTCCGAGTGGCACCCCGCGCCAGGCGCGCGCGTCCTCAGGTAGCGCGCCACAGGGTGACCTGCGGTTTTGCCCGGCGCACCTGGGTATGGCGCGCTGGACCCTGCTGCCGCCACAGCACGGTGGCGCGGACGGGACTCGACCGGATGGTGGCGCGGACGCGCCGAACGAGCGCGCCACCGCGACGGGGGCGCGCTCGGGCATGACGAAAGGCGCGCCCGAGCCGGGCGCGCCGAGCACACAGGTGGCGCCGTCAGCTTGCCGGGCGCGCCTGCCTACGACGCGCCGTCCGTCGCTCCTGGCGCACCTGCGCGCGCGCCTTCTGCGCGTCGACGCGTACCGCGCTGCGCAACTCGGAGAACTCCTCGGGGTACTTCTCGGCGAGGAGTCGCATCGCTTGGAGACGGTAATTCGGCGCGCTCGGCATTCGCCCCCACCGCGCCTCCAGGTAGTTCAAGGTGTACTGCAGGAACCGCAGCTCGGCCTCCAACCGCGACCGGAGCTGCGTGACCCGCGCCTCGTGCGACGTGCGCGACTCACCCTTCACGGCCGGCAGGAACTTCTCAGGGGTACGCAGCATCTGCACGGCCAGCGCCCGAGTGCGTGGCGCTACCTCTGGGGAACGGAACGCCAGGCCCAGGACATAATCGCGGCCGGTCCGCGCGTTGCCAGCGACGGCCTGAACGAAAGACGACCACTCCTCGGCGAACGCCTCGTCGTTGAGCTGTGCCAGATACTCGGCCTCGTCCCAGGAGAGTTCCTCGACCGCGGCCACGATGGGCTCCCGCGCGACCTGGAGCTGAGTCCGGAAGTCGGTGATGCGGGTCTGGTAGTCGCGCTTGGACTCGCCGTCGTTGCGTTCGATGACCGTCTTGAGTTCGCGGGCGGCGCGATCGGCTGTGGCAAGTGTTCGAGTGGCCAAGTCCCGAGAGCGGAAGGCGGCAGCCTGCACCTCGCGTGGGGTCCGCTTGTCGGTGCCGCCCTGTACGTATGTGGTCCACGCCGTGAAGAACGCCTGGTGCGACATCTCCTTCAGGCGCTCGACCTCTGCCGTGATCTGCTCGGCAGGTGGCTGCGCGTCGGACATCCCCGCGGTTCCTCCTGGTCGGGGCGGCTCGCTGCTCTCAAGCCGCGGTGTTCCGCGCATGGCGGCTCGTGCGTAGTACGCGATGGCCGCCTCGCAACCGAACCCACTCCGTGTGCCGGGTCGTCGCAGGAGCAACCGCTCTCCGGCCCTGGGCGCTCTGCACGCGCGCAGTGGTCTCGGACTGTTTGTCTGCTGTAAGACCCCGGAGGAAAGGGAAGACCCAAACTCCAGAACCAGCAGCAGCCCTCGACGCAGTGAGTTCGGCGGCGAAGCGGCCACCTTGGTGCGGATGATACCCGCCGGCATTCCGGCGGGCCGACGCCTAGGGTGCTACCCGGCCTGTTCCGGACGCTTCGGGCTGGTAATCGACTCGATCGCCGGGGCGACCTTGCTCGGCTTCCAGATCAGGTCGTACGTCGTCTGCGAGGCCGCGAGGACGGCGGCGAGCGTGGCGGACGTGAGCGCGCCGTGCTGGAACTGCTCCAGTCCGCCGGACGCTGTCACGGTGGCGATGCCCGCGACCAGGGCGACGACGACGGCGACCACCTTCTTCGCCCTCGCCGACCAGGCCGGGCGCTGCACGATCGCAGTGAGCAGGGGGAGGGCGGCGCCGACCTGGGCGCCGGTGGTGATCGAGTCGAGGGTCGACATAGGGGTTCTGCCCTTCTGGTTGGAGAACGTGAAGGGCAGAGCATCCGGGGGGCCAAGGGCTTGCGTCGCGTGCTGGACTAGGTGGATCAGCGCTCGATCCATTCCTTCGTGATCACCGCGCCGAAGCCTCTAGCAGCGGATTGGGCCGAGGTCCCGGGGGAGGCTGGCAGCGTGCTTCTCCTGCGCCTTCCGCTGTTGGTCTCGGTGCAGGGCGTCCGCTCGGGCCTCGGGAGTGACGGCCCCGCCGAGGGTGATAGCTGCCCCGTCTGTGACCGGAGCCAGTGAATACCGGACGGGAGAGCGACTGGACCGCGTCGGCAGGTGAAGGCGGGCGACACCGGCTGGGAGTTCGGCACGCAGCGCCCCGTGCCAGCGGACCCATACCGCGGGGCGCCCGCGGAGTGCTTCGTCGCGGAGCTTATCCACGGCGGTGCTGTCGTCCTCACGATCGATCTCCACAGCGACTGGGGGGTTGTCCTTGCGGATCAGACGAAGGTCCAGGTAGGCGGACCAGGGTGGCGACCAGTAGATGCGGCAGCCCCCGTCCATCCTGCGAGGCGGGTCGATGTAGCGCATCGGTGCTTCCCACCTGCTCCTCCAGCCTGACGCCTTCGCCCACCCCGTGACCGCCCGGGTGATGAGTTCGGTTGCCTCCTTGCCGGTTAGGCCGGTGAAGGCGAAGCGGGTCTCGGACAGTGCGCGCGTAAGGCAGTGGCGAGGATTGCGGACTCGCCGGCCGCCGTCGGTTCGAAGGCCATCCGCCGATTCTCCGCCCGCGCACTGACAATGGCCGGGCAAGATCTGGAAGAAGCGGCTTATTCGACGTCGGCGGCGATCTCGTCGGGCGGCTCGGGGGCCGGGCGGTTCAGCACGTCGCGGACCAGGTCGCGCAGGTCGTGGATGTAGTCGATCGCGGCGGCCTTCCAACGGCGCCACTGCCGCTGCTCCTCCTGCAGATGCTCGACACGGCGCTCCAGGGTGTCGTACCGCGCTTCGAGCGTGGTCATCCGCTCCAGGGTCTGGCTCGTTGACGCGCGCTGTTGTTCGAGGAGGCTGGTGAAGCCGTCGGTGAGGCTCTTGATGGCGGTCGCCTCGGAGTTCTTCTTGTTCTGCCGGTACACCAGCCACGCGCCGCCCAGTGCGCCGAGCATCCCGAAGAGAGGAGCGAGTACGGGCGCCAGCGAGACGAGCCGATCCACTGGCACTCCCTCGGTTGGTTGGTCACGGGTGCGCGGGAGCCGGGCCGTGAGGCCCCGGCTCCCGCAGTCCGGCACACTGCACTACTCCCGGGCCTTACGTCGTCGCCTGCGCCGACTCGGCGGCCCTGCTCGGGTTCACGCCGGCGACCGCGCCCCATCCGCCGCGGACGGCGTCAATGATCTGCTGGTCGGTGATTGCCGCCGCCATGGTCGCGGGATCGGTGGACCCCGCTCCGGCGGCAGCGGTGAGCAGATCCGGCGTTACGACGAGGCCGACCATCATCGACGCCGCTTGGGCCTCTGTCGGGCTGAGGATCGTGCGGGCAAGACTCCAGCGCAGCGGGTATCCCGTTGTGGCCGAGTCCTCCGCGATGACCTCCTGGGCCACGATCGCGATGGCAGCACGGACGCGAGGTAGTAAAGACGGCTCGCAGGCCAGGGCGCAGATATCGGACAGCGAAAGCGGTAGGGAGGGCATGCCGGGCTCCTTACTTGGTGTAGGTGACACGTAGTTTCGGGGGGTTGGTCTGTCCGTAGCCGCGCGCGCGGCCGTAGTAGGTCAGGCCAGAGGTGTTTGGGTCCAGGGCGATGCCCCTCCACTTCGTTGAGTCGAAAACCGACGTGATGTCCACCCATTTGCCGACGTTCTTGGCCCAGGAGATCGTCATGGACTCGGAGTCGCTGGAGAACGTCGACGGGCGTGCAGTGTGGCTGTGTGCCTTGATCACTGCCTTGCCGCCGGTGTTGTAGTACCAGTGATCGAAGTAGAGGTAGAGCGACGCCTTCTGGATGGTCGCGCCCGAGAGATCGGTGGCCAGGGACGACGGGAAGCCGATCAAGCTGGCTTGCATGCCGTTGGTCGACGAGTAGTAGCCCTGGTAGCAGGAGTTGCCCCAGTACGAGTTGTAGGAGCCGCGGGCCGAGTACGAGCCGGACCAGGTCGCCGAGTACGTCTTCGTGTACTGCACGATGGGCGGATCGGCGGTGCCACCGCCGGTGTTGTAGACACCGGTCTTCGGTACGGCGGCTCCGATGTCCTCCACGACGAAGAAACAGGAGCGACCGGTGGTCGGCAGGCCCAACTCCATGGTCTGGCCGCTGGTGCCGCCCTCGTTGAAGAACGAGAGCAGAAACCGGTGCAGTCCGGCACCGAGCGTGCTGCCGGGGACGATGTACTCCAGGTCGGCCTTCCAGTACCGGCCCGTGTGGCTGGGCGTCATGATCACCATGTGGCGCAGCGTCGAGGTGATCGTGGGGGACACGGTGCCGCCGTCGCGCAGGTAGATCCGGGCTTCGCCGTCGTTGTAGTAGTCGAAGTCGGCCGTCGCCTGGAACGTGATCCTGTACATGCGCCCGGACTCGATCGTCGCGGGCAGCTCATAGAAGCCGATCTCGGTGCCGGTCGAGGTCACCGTGGTAGCGGGTACGCCGTACGAGAGGATGCCGCGGGGCCGCTGGTCGAGGATGGTGGCGATGTCGTCGCCGCCGATGGTCAGCCCGTCGGCGATGGCCAGGGACTGAAATCCGGCGTTGCCGTCCTGGTCGATTGTGGCGACGGGCACGCTGTCGGCCGCCAGGGTCAGGTAGTTGGGGCGGCCGGTCATGAGGGACACGGCCTCGTTGCCGTCGGCGTCGAAGAGCTGGACGCCCAGCGGGGACAGCTCGGCGCGCTGGCCGGACGAACTGGACGCGGTGACGTAGCGGGCGACGGCGTTGTCCCACAGAACGCTGCCCGCCGTCGAGGTGACCGACTTGAGCCGTACGACGACCTGCGCCGTGTTCTCCGGTGCGGCTACGTCGGCGATGCCGGAGATCCGTGTCCAGGAGCCGAGGACGGCGTTGCCGGTGCCTGTGGTGATGACCGCGTAGCCGAGCGGGGTGCCGGAGGCGTCGCGCCACTCGGCGTAGATGCTGATCCGGTCCCCGACCCAGTCGGTGGAGGCGTAGTAGTCGACCGCGAGGTAAACCTTCTGCCCCGGGACGGCGGAGATCGGACCGACGAGCGTCGGCTCGACGCCTGACGTAGCGTCCAGGCGCAGCGCCTTCGCGGTCCCGTTCCCGCCGGTGACGAGGGACATAGCTGTCGAGCCGGACACACGCTGCGCGCTGACCGCGCCCTCGAAGCTGGGGTCGGCGATCAAGTTCTCGCCCCCGGTGCCGATCGCGAGCCGGTCGGCGGTGAGGGAGCCAGCCTTGATGTGGGTGGCGTCGATGACGCCCGCGGCAATGGCGGTCGCCGTCACGCTGTTCACGGCGAGCTTGTCCGCAGTCACGGCCAGCGCGTTCAGCTTGTCCGTTGTGACGGCCAGAGCGGCGATCTTCTCCGCGGTCACCGCGAGAGCGGTCAGCTTGTCCGCGGTGACGGCGCCGGCGATCAGCTTCGGGGTGGTGATCGCGCCGTCCGCGATGTTCACGGTCTGGACGGCGCCGGTCTCGATCACCTCGACCGTGATCATGCCGATCTCGGTGGTGCCCGTGCCGCCGGAGTAGTTCGCGTAGAACACCGGGCTGATGTAGCGAGCGTTGGCGTGCAGGACGCCCGGCGACGTCGGCGACGCGGCGGCGGACGTGGTGCCGGTCGCGCCCGAGGCCGCGTACCCCTTGAGGTAGCCGGTGAAGCGCTGCCAGCCGCCGCCCGCGGTCAGGTTCTGCGCAGCGGCGGCCACGTAGTGCTGGGAGCCGGCCGACGCGCTGCCTGACGTGTTGACCAGGGTCGTGCCGTCCGCGGCAATCCCGGCGACCCCGAAGTAGAACCGCTGCTGGGTGGTGTCCGAGCCCGCGGCGGTCTGCCGGACGGTGACGCTGACGCGGTAGAGGACGGCCGAGTCGTACGGGATGAGGATGTCCGGCCGCCAGCAGGCGCTGACCGCGCCGACGGCCCGCATCACGTACCCGCCGGATTGGGCGTCCGTGACCTGGACGGAGGTCAGGTTCGTGAGGGTGGTCGCGGTGGTGGTGCTGGAGCCTGCGGTCCGCCAGCGGGCGGCGTCCGCTCCGGCGTCGTAGAGCTTCTGCACGACGGACGCCGCGGTGGTCACCGACAGTTGGCTCGTGGTGATCGAGCCGGAGACGATCCGGTCGGCGGCCAGCGAACCGGCGGCGATCCGGTCGCCCTGGATTGACCCGGCGATCATCTTGGGCGTGGTGATCGCACCGTCCGCGATCTGCACCCCGCCTATGACCGGGCGGACGGCGGCGTTGTCGAACCACAGGCTGCCGGCGGCTGCCTGGTACGACTCGGCCCAGATGGAGGCTTGGACTGTGGCGGCAGGTGCGGTGACGGTGCCGGAGACCCGGGTCCAGGTCGTGCCGCCCACGGTGAGCGTGGCGGGCTGGGCGACGCCCCAGCCCAGCGTTGTCCCTGCGGAGTCCTCCCACTTGGCGTAGAGCTTGACCATGCCGGTCGCCGTGTAGTCGCTGCTGGTGAGGTAGTCGTAGGCGAGATACAGCTGATCGCCCGCCAGGATGGGGACGGATGTGATCTTCAGGGAGCGGGTGGTCGCGGCCGTGGCGACCGCGTTGACCTTCAACGACTTCGCGGAGTTGTTGCCGGTGGAGTCGACGGAGAAGACGGTGCTGCTCGCGACGAGACCGGCACTGTAGGAGCCCTCGAAGGACGGGTCGGAGAGGACATTGGAACCCCCGACGATGGTCAGCTTGTCCGCGGTGATCGCGCCCGCTGCCACGGCCTGCGCAGTGACCGAACCTGCTGAAAGCTCCAGGGCCGTGACCGAGTTGGCCTGGAGTTCCCGCGCGCTGATCGCGTCCGCGGCGATCTTTCCTGCGGTCACCGAGTCCGTCGCGAGCGCCGCGGTGGTCACGCTCCCGGCGACCAGATTGCTGGAGTCGACCAGGCCGGTCTTGAGGGCCTCGATGGTGAACGCGTCGACCTGCATGACGCTCGCGGAGGCGCCGCCGCCCACCGCGTTGTAGTTCAGCCACAGGTACGGGGAGACGAACCGGACGTCGGCGTGGACTAGGCCCGCCGCGCGCGGGTCGGTGTTCGGCCCGGCCGCACCGGTCGCCCCGGCGGCGGCCCGGTCCTTGAGGTAGCCGACGACGGTGACCCAGCCGCTCGACGTCGTGATCGTCTGCCCGGACGCGGCCACGTAGTAGTGCGAGTTGGCGCTGTTCGCACCGTTGCGGTTCACCAGCGTCGTCTGGTCCGCGCCGACGCCCAGCACGCCCACGTAGAAGGTGTCCGAGCCGGAGGTGGCCGCGGTGAGCCTGAGCCGGGCGCTGACCCGGTACAGGACGCCCGGCTCGTAGGGGATGAGGGTCGTGCCGCGCTGCTGGACGAAGCCGGATGCCTGGCCGACGGTTTGCCCGGTCGGGGCGTCGGTGACGCCGCTTACGTGTGTCCAGGAGGCCCCGCTGCCCTTGGTGATGGTCGTCCAGGCCGCGGCGTCGCCCATCGCGTCGACATAGCGCTGGCTCGCCGAGTCGCTGAGCGCGCCCCCGAGCGCGTTGAGGGTCACCGCGCCGGAGGCGATCTTGGAGAGGGTGACCGCGGACTTGGCCAGCTTGTCTTCGAGGACCGCGCCGTCGGCGAGCGCGGTGGCGTTCACGGCGCCGGCGGCGAGCTTGGCGGCCGTCACGGCGTCGTCGGCGAGCAGCAGATCGTTGATCGCGCCCTGCTGGATCTTCTCGCTGGAGATCGCTTCCAGCGCGAGCTTGGCCTCCGTTACGGCGCCCTCAGCGAGCTTGACCTCCGAGACAATGCCGTCGAGGAGATCCTGTTCCACGGCCTGTCGGGGCGTGCCTGACGCAGCTTCTGAAGGGGAGCCCGTGAGCCCGGCCGTGGTGATGGCGAGCAGGCGCACCCACCGCTCGGTGTAGCCCTCCAGCGCGATCGTGACGCTTCCGCCGGAGACGTCGGTGATCGCTGCGCCCAGCGTGGTGACATCGGGGGTGAAGTCGGTGGTTTGCCCGACGTGCACCTGCATCGCTGCGAAGTCCGACGGCGGAGCGTCGGAGTCGTCCCACCAACCGTCCCAGGTGACGACCAGGCCGGAGAGCGCTGAGGTCACGACCGGGGGGCCAGGGGTGGGGGGCACCGTGGCGGCTGTGGCATCGGGGACGAGCGCGATACCGCCGTCCGGCTGGACCCCGACCGAACCAGCAAGCTGCCCGTCATCGGTGTAGATGTCGAGCGTGCCGCCCTCGATGGAGGTGTAGGCGGCTTTGGATGTGCGTTCGAGGGCCTGGAGCCGCCGGTCGTAGTCGGCCAGCAGCGCCGCGAAGCGCTTGGCGTCCGACTGGTTGTCCAGGAAATTGACCATGGCGCCGGATGGTCGGCGCCTGCGTGGCTAGTGTCGCGTCCTGATCAGTAGTGGAAGCTGTCGGAGCGCTTCAAGGTGAGGGTCACGAACCCATTCGCGCTGATCTCGTCGGAGACGATCCGGTGCCAGACGTCGATGTCCCCGACCCACGGCACGTGGACCTGCACGCGGATGTCGTCGCCGAGGGACCATGCGCCGAACTCGGCATTGCGGTGGTCGACGATCTGGATGGCGGGGATCTGCAATGCGGCGGTACGGCCCGCGAGTTCCTTCTGCCCGCGCTTGCGGAGCGCCGAATCCGAGGCGAGCGTCTTGTCGGTGACGGTCGCCACCCTGCGCAGCCGTCGACCGCGGTTGCCCACGACCTGCGCCCGCTTCATCTTCTGGCCTTCGCCTTTTCCCAGGACGATGGCCTCATCGGCGTAGTCCTCGCCCATGCCCTCCGGTTTGGCGATGGCGACCACGTTCTCGCCTTGGGCGAAACGGAGATCGCTGCGCTTCCGGCCGAGGCGCGGTGTGCCCAAGCGCAGCCTGTGAATGATCGTGTTGCTGGTCGAGTCCTTCCAGGTGTGGGTCTCCATCCAGTCGAACTGGTACTGGCTGACCAGCGTGTCCAGCGTCTGCCCGCAGTCGGGGTTGTCCCACCAGGCCAGCTCCCAGGGGTCGCTGCCGTCCTTCGCGCCCAGCAGCTCGCCCTTGTCGTGCGTGTCCAGGGTCAGGCCGACATCCCCGTGCGGCCGGGACTGCACGTGAGACCAGACCTTCCGGAATGCGTCGAAGACGTCCACGCGCGGACCGCCGTACGGCTTCGGCGCTGCCGGCACCTTCTGCTTCGGGCTGCTCCCGTCGATGTAGCCGTCGTGGTTCTTGTCCTTACCCGCGTACGGGTCCTTCGGGGTGATCAGCTTCCCGGAGATGATGTGGTCCTCGAACGGGATGCCGTGCGGGTACGACGCGAAGCCCTCGCAGGAGATCGTGGCCTGCGCTCCGTCGTACGCGGTCTTGGTGACAAGACCGCCCCACCGGAGATCGCCGTCCACCTCCAGGTAGAGCTTGGTGCCCCACTCCTGCAAGATCGGTTGGCCATCCGGACCGAGCAGCCGCGCGTACTCCGGCTCGACCGTTCCTGCCATCGCTCCCGGCCCCGACAGATCGCGCGTCGGATTCGAGGACAGAGTGAACGGCACTTGCCAGTCCAACACCTCCTCCGTCAGCGCATCTTGCGCGATGAACCGCCACCCGGTCGGCACAGCTCACACCTCCTCTTCGTCCGGGTGCTCGACGAATTCGACGTCGGCGATGATCGAGGTGTTGGCGTCGACGGACACGTCGCCGGTCGGGCTCTTGTACATGTACGTCTGCACGGAGAGGGTCTGCGTCGTACCCCGCAGCGCGCTGGTGATGGCGTAGTTGTCGGCGAGGACGATGGTGGAACGCCGGGTGTTGGCGCCCTGGTCGTCGTCGATGCCGGTGTCTTGCCCGAGGAGGGAACCGAACTTGGTCTGCATCCGCGCGTACACATCGGCTTTCGTCATGCGGAAGCCCGCGAACGTGATCACGAGCTTGGCCCGGGTCGCCCACGACGGCACGTCGATGTCCCAGCTCGCCGCGCCCGGCCAGTTGTGCCACTTGGCGTCGGAGTAGGCGAGCGTCGACAGGTCGCCGGGGAAGGCCGTGTAGAGGCGCCGGTCCCGGCGCGGGCTGACCATGTCCCGCAGGTCCTTGATCATTGCCTGTGTGATCGACGAGGTTCCCGCCGGGATGTCGATACGGGCCAAGGCGATGGCCGAGTCGGTGGGACGTACCTCGCGGACGTTGGTGGTCGTCTTCGGCACCCCGGAAACCACCCGGGTGAAGATGTACGGGCCGATAGTGGGATCGGTGGGGTTGGGCCAGGTTTCCCCGTAGGAGTAGGGGTTCTCCACCCGGGCGACAATCAGGTCCGAGCGCGCGGACGTACCGGTCCCAGCGATGTTCACCGTGTCCGACGCGGGCAGTCGGCCCGCGTACGCCTGATACGTCGCGCCCGCGGCCCGGTTGAGGACGGCACACGCTCCCGGTCGGACCTGTACCTGGGCGGCCGGTGACGACAACGCTTTCACCGCCAGGTCCCCGGAGCCGACGACGCCCTCCGCCCCGCCGAACGCGGCGTACGCCAGGAGCCGCGCCACCTCGCTGCTGTGCTCAGCACTTCCCTCGGTGAACCAGGGCACGCTGTCCCACATCTTCATCCTCCTTGCTGACGGCCTCTGGGCGGACAGCGGAGGATTACGAGGGACAGCCGTTTACGTCGCCTCCTGGCGCCGGACAGCTTGCTCAACTGGGCAGGATTGATCTTGGGCATCTACAGGTAGGCGTAGGCATCCCGCCAGGCCACCGTCATGTACGCCGTGGCAGTGGCGTCCGTTCCGCGGAGCACGAAGTCTTGCCGACCGGGCGGGATGAGCAGGTCCTCAAGCAGCGGAGACTTCCGGGTGATCAGGCCGGCCACGCTCGCGCTGCCTTTGAGCACCGTGCGGACCCACGGCCGCGGATCGACGGTGACCCGCTCGCCCGCCTTAAGAGTCAGGTCAAGTTGGAGCTTCCACTGGCTGACGAGTTCGCACACCGGCTGCGAGATCGGCCCGTAGATGTTGATCACCGGCCACGCAGGGCGATTGCCGCTCACGTCTATCTGCCCCGGGACGCGGACAGCTCCCTCGCCGATCATCGTGAGGGGCGACTTGAGCGGCCCCACCAGTCCGCGGTGGGGCGGCGGGGCCATGTCCACGCGAACGGTCTGCTCGACCTCGTCGAAGCTACCCGTATGTGACACCGCGAAGTTGGCGACCACTGGCGTGTATCCCTGCCGAGTGAGCTGGGACGCGGCCGGTGCGCACTGCCGGGGCCGTCCGTACCACCGACGTGCGCGACCGCCCTGCGTTGTGGACAACACCGCCGGTGTGGCCATGCGTGCGCGGACCGCTCGCGCATCCCAGACCTGCCGTATGACGGATACCGCATCCAGATTGGCGCCGTGCCGGGTCATCCGGTCACTCCCGGCGTCGACCGTGTCGACACCAACCTCGAACGTGATCGTGGCGCCGGTGGTGAAGTCCTGACCCAGCCGGACGCCGTCCTCCCGCGGAAGCGGGGTGTCGCCCGTAGTCGGATCGGAGTCCTTGATCTCGAACGGTTCGAGCAGGTAATAGCCGCTCCGCAAGGTCCCGAAGGTGAAACTCGCCCCCGGATGCACGCCGTTCGCGCCGTACGTGAGTTTCCACTCGCCCTCAGCCGGTGGCATACGCACCTCCCAGTCGAATCCGGCGCAGCTCGAACATCGCGTCGCCCAGTGCCTCCCCCGGGCTCATGGGGCGGCTGGCCATTGTGAGGTTGAGGTCACCACCGACGAGGGCGGCGGTCCTTGCGGCCTGCGGGACGGAGGCACGAGGCGCGGATGCTCGCGTGCCGCGGTTGATGGTCACCGCGCCATCGGCGTACTGGCGCAACGCTCCGTTCGCCCACGCGACGACGCCGCCGAACTCCTGCACCACCTGCTCGACGATGGCCTTCGACCGGGTTCGCTTAGCCGCGCTGAGCGGCACGTAAGCCTCGCCCCCGGTCTCCGGCTCCGCCCACAACCGCCACTCGCCCGGCCGGGCGATTTGCGCGACATGCCGCTCGGCTCCGGCCGCGAACGCCCTGATGCGGTTGCCGGCGCGGCGGATGCCGCCGTTGGCGTACCGCACGATGCCGCCGTCCGCGTGCTCGGAGACGTACGGCTTGCCCTGCGTCGTGTACCGGATGGTGACGGTGACGGTCTTGCCCGTGAGGCTGTTGATCTTCCCCTGAATCGCCTGGACTTGGGCGATGGGCAGCTTGTTCGGGGCGGTGATCCGGACCGTCTTGCCGGCTGACCCGTCGACGGTCCGGATCTTGTATCCGAGATCCTTCAGCGCGGCCTGGGCGGTCTTCGTCGGCGCCTTGACGTCAATGGATTTGCCCTTGGGTAGACCCGCGACCTTGTCCTGGACGCTCTTGAGGTCACCGGCTGCCTGTTTGATGATCGCCTGGACGGTGACCCGCTTCTTGTCCGGCGCCGCGGCGATGTCCTCTGCCAGGGCTGCGATGTTCACGCGGGCTGCGCCCGTAGGCGCCGTGACCGTGATGTTCTTGCTGCCCGGGATGCGCTGCACCTTGAAGCCCAAAGCCTCGATCTGGTTCCGGGCCGCGATGGTCGGCGCCGTGATCTGGATCGACTTGCCTGGTTTGATGCTCTCCAACTTGCTGCGCAGGCCAAGGAGTTCAGCTGTCGCCTCCGGGATTCCCTGAGCCGTGATCAGTGTGGTGATGGTCGCGGGTACGAATCCCATCTGGTCAGCCAGTGCCTTGGCCTCGGCCTTCGGGATGCCCATGTCCCGGGCGAGTTCGATGGCCTTCGCTCGGGCCTTCTCCATGGCGCCCTGGCTCTTGTCCATCGCGTCGGACATGGGCATCAGGCCCTGTTCCGCGGCCTCCTGCGCCTTCGTGGCGACGCCGAGCATCGAGTCGCGCAACTCGGTGAGCTGGCTGTTGAGGGTCTGGCCGTTGCGGGAGGCCGTGTTCACCAGGCCATCGCTGTCGACGAGCGCCTTGCCCCAGCCTTCGGCCCGGTCGGTGTTGCTCTTCATCGTGTCGTCGATCTGGAGCATCACGGAGTTGAGCTGGGCCGTCGCGTCGTGGAAGGAATCCGTGTTGTTGTTGAGAGCGTCGAGAGCCCGCTTGAGGGCGTCGACCCGGTCGTCGGCGGTCTTGGTCTTGTCGGCGAAGCCCTGGACGGCGGACTGGAGGCGGTCATACGCGCTCGTGCCGGTGGTGCCGCTGCCGTTGATGGCATCGGAGAGTTCCTTGTGCTTCTTCTGGCTGGTCTCCAGTTCGCCGCGCACGGAGCCGATCGCGTTCTTCGCGCGGATCGCGGCCAGACCCTCGTCGTCCCAGCCCTGTACCGCGCCGGCCGTGGTCATGGCCCATTCCTCGTGCGCGTCCGCAGTGGCCTGGAGTTCCTTCTCCAGCGCTTCCAGGCTGGTGCCCTGCCCGAGGTAGGCGTTCGTCAACTCGCCGAGATCGACCTTGGCCTTCCTCATCATGTCGACCAACTTGCCCTTGCCATCGGCAAGTTCGGTGTCCTGCAAGAGCTGCGCGGCGGCGGCCCTGACATTCGCGTCGATGGCACCGCCGGAGTCCGTGAGGGCCTGCGTGAGCTGGTCGATGCGCTCCTCGTGGGCCTTGGCCGCGCGAGCGGCGTCCTCTTGCCGGGAAGCCAGGAGACCGAGGCCGATCGTGGTGGCGGCGATGGCGATACCGAGGGGCCCGCCGAGCGCGGAGACCATGCCGCCCATGGCGCTCGACGCGACCCGGTTCGCCGCACCGATGCCGCGGACGGTGCCGCTGAGCCGACCGCCTTCCTGCGAGGCGTTGCGGTACGCGAGGCCCATCCGCTGCCACGTTGTGATCTGCGGGCCCATCACGCCGGGGCCGAGCTGTCCCCGCACCGTCGCGCCCAGCGTCGTGAATCCGGTGCCCGCGGTACGCACCTGCGTGCCGAGGTTGCGCAGCATCCCCGCGACGCTCGTGATGATCTTCAGGGCGAGCAGCGTGCCCAGGAACGTGGCCAGCACAGTGTTCGCGCCGGGGACCACGCTCATCAGGCTGTTGAAGACGTGGAGCAGCCCATTGAAGGTGACCAGCAAGACGCCGAGCCCGCTGCCGGCCGCCGACAAGTTGCCGATCGCGGTAGCCAAGTTGGAGACGAGGCTGATCAGCGCGGGCCCGATGGAGTGCCCGATGGAGTTGAAGAACGTCCCGAGCGATGGCATCAGCTCGGTCCTGATCTGCCGGATCAGGTCGGTGACGCCGTTGTCCTTCGAGGCCCGCCCCAGGCCACGAAAGAAGTCTCCGACAAGGAGGTTCAGCTCATGGAACGTCGGCGCGGCGTCCGAGAAGAGGTCCCGCATCGACGTCTGGCCCTTGGCCGAGTTCGCCCACCGGTTGAACCGGGTCATGGTGCCCTCGAACCCGTCGAGCAGGGCGTTCCCGGACTCCTGCGCCGCCTTCCCGACGCCTCCTAGCCCCTTGACGAGATCCCAGGTGGAGCGGCCGAGTTGGGCAGCCTTGTCCCCGGCGTGATCAAGGAAACGCGCAAGGGAACCGGTCTCTCGCCCGGCTTGCACGGAGGCCCGCGCCCACTGCGTGACTCTCTCAACGCCGCTGCTGACCCGCTCGACAAAAGGGCCGGAGGCCACCAGAAAGTCGAGGGTCGTGTGCCCGAGATTCGCGAGCCCGTCGGTCATGTGGCCGACGGCCGTGCTATTGGTGTCCGCGATCTTCTTGAAGTCGCGGCGGAACGGGCCGCTCTGCATGAACGTCGCGCCGCGCTTGGCCAGGTTGCCCATCTGCCCCGCGGTGTCGCCGAGCGAATCCCGCAGGAGCGGCAGCACGGAGGACGAGAGAGGCTTGATCTCGTCGGAGACCTGAGAAAAGAAGCGTTCCTGCACGGACTGGCGCATCTTGCGCCACGCACCGCTCAGGCTGGCGACCGTCGTGACCGACTCGCGGGCGGAGACGGAGAGCCCTTCGAGGGACTGTGCCAGAGCCTGCTGTTGGGCCTCGGTCTGCTTGGCCCCGGACGCGGCCTGCTGCTGGGCCTTGAGGGTCTGGGTCAGGGCCTCGCCGAACCCGCTGAAGGCGACCTTCGTGCCGATCGCCGCGGTGCCGGCCGCGACGATCATGCCGGGTATCGCGCCCAGCACCCCGACGGCGGGCGCGGCTGCCGAGACGAGCGCGGTCAGCCCGGCGCCGTACTGGGTGAGCAGTGCGACAGCGGGTTGCGCGAGCGAGAGTAGAGAGCCGATACCGAGCATCCGCAGCGACCCACGGCCGCGCGGAAGCCGCATCCGCACCGGCACGTTGACCGGCGTGCGGTCGGCTTCGCCTTGCGCGCCGCGGATCAGGTCGCGGACACCTGACACCAGGCCGCCGTTGCGGCTACGGCTGTCCGAGTCGCCGTCGGGCCGGACAGGCACCCGGACGTCCGTACCGGCGATACGCCGCGCGATGTTGTCCAGCTCGGCACGGAGCCGCTGGTCGTCGACCTTGATCTTGACCGTGGCTGTGACGCCCTTCGACGCTTCCTTGACGACGGTCTCAAGCCTCTTGCGCAGGCCCTTGGAGTCGACCTTGACCTTGACCTTTACGGCCAGGCCCTCGGCGGCAGCCTCGATCTTCGTGCGCAGTTCACGCGCGAACCCGGTGAGGTCGGCCGCGACCGGCACGTCGAGGCGGCCAGCCTGGAGGCCCTCAGCCACTGCGAACCATTCCTCTCTGCATCGCAGCCGCGAGCATCTGCCGGTGCCCCGTGAGCTGGGGGGCGGGCTGCGGCTGCGCGCCGGACCGCTGAGGAGCGGCGTCGGCGGGGTTGAACGGGCGAGGGATGGACGTCGGTTCGTCACGTCGCCGGTCGGCGGCCAGGATGCTGACCTCTTCGATCAGCTGCGCCAGGAGTTCCGTCTCTTTGGTCCACCCGTTGATCTGGGCTGACTGGACGCGGGATTCCTCGGGGAGGCCGTCGATCAGGACGATCAGACGCCTCAGTCCGATGAAGCCGTGTTCTCCTGGCTGTCGCCAGATTCCTCGGGCGTCGAGCCCGTGGTGGAATCGGCTGAGGTCGGACTCGACGTCTCCCCATCGCTCTCGGAGGAGTCGCCCAGTCCGAAGGACTTTCCCAGGTCAACCCCGTAGACCTTGATCAGGCCCAGGGTGAGGCGGACGTACGCGGGGAGGGAGGGGCCCAGTGCCTCGAACCGCTCGTACTCCTCCTTGCCCAAGAGGATGCGGTGCACCTCGTAGATCGCCTCGACGAACCGCCGGGGCAGGTTGGGGCGCTTGAAGACAAGGTCGATGACGACCGACGCGGTCGGGTTCTCGCTGGCCTCGACGACGTCGCGGAGCAGGCCGACCAGGTCCAGGTCCTCGGACAGCAGCGGGTCGAGCACCTTGGCCGGCAGTTCGGACGGGTAGATGAACTGCTGGTCGCGGTACTTGATCGGGATGCCGTGAGGGTGCTGGACTTCCCGGCGTTCGGCGGCGTCAAGGTCGATGACGAAGGACATGAAGAGCTTGCCTCTCGTGTGTGCGGGCTGAGTCGCGGGGTGCGGCAGCGCGCGGACACTGGCAGGCCCGTGGGCCTTGCGTCGCGCGCCGCCGCGAGAGGTCAGCCGCCTGTCGGGGCGAAGCTCGGGTCGTCGGTGATCACGTACCAGGCGTCGGCGTCGTCGCCGCCCTGTACCGCCAGGCGCAGGGGCAGGACGGCTTCCTTCGTCTTGGCGAGTTCGGTGTTGACGCCTTCCATCTGCATGGATCGAGGGACCATGTAGCGGTAGTGCTTGCCGCCGTCGATCACCTCGATGCACGCGGCGATCTCGGTGCGTCCGCCGATCTTGGGCGGCGTGAACTTGTAGTGCTTCTTGGTGTCCTGGCCGGTGACTTCGGTGATCTCGCCGCCGCCGTACACCGCCCGGAAGTTGTCGCCGGACCACTGCTGAAGATCGACCTCGATCGTCGACGCATCTTGGGTCTGGAAGGTCCTGGTCGGGTACGAGGACTGGGCGCTGCGCACTTGTTCGAAGCTGGGTTCGTTGTTGAACTTCAAGCTGTCCTCGGTCGTGAGCCCCACGGCGCGCCAGCCGGTGGGCATCGCGACGGTGGCGTCGGCCGGCGCCGCGGTGGCGACTGCGGCCAGCCACACGCGGGTGAGCGAGGGAACGACTATTTCGTTGTTGTTGGCGGTCTCGCCTGCCATGACGGGCATCTCCCTGGGGGTCCGGTGATCGGGCCCCGGAACCTTGGGGAGAGCAGGGAGCTAACGTCGCGCGCTAACCGGAGACGTTATGTCGCTTCCCAGAGGGTCCGCGCGATGTGTTCGGTACCGCGAGGGGTGCGAGGGCGGCTCGCACAGTGCCAGCCCCCGCGGGGCGGGCGCTGCGCGATGGTCCGCCAGCCGGCGCCGCGGAGACTGGCTCCGCTCTCGCCGTCCTGCGTATACGTGATCAAGCGCGAGTAGCCCAGGGCCTGCGCCGCTCGCCAAGCGGCCCCGTAGAGCATGCTGTTGGCGTTGCGGACGCCGTCCGTCGCCGTGCGGGTGACCTCCAGCGTTTCGCCGTTGTCCAGGTGACGGGCGACGGGGCGCCCGATGATCGCGACGGCTCGCAGTACGCCGTGCTGATCGGCGACGCCGACGGTGAATACGGCGCCGGGCGGCGGTTGGTGGTGGCGGTGCCACTGGGTGACGAACTCCTTCGCCTGCTTCTGCCGCAGCGGCACGAGGTGGAGGCGCACCTCTTCGTCGTCAACGTCCACAACCAGGTCCGCCTACGGGTGCAGGGTGACCAGCAGGCCGAGGAGCCAGCGGGGCTGTCCGTCGACGAGCGGCGACCAGAGGAGCGTGCCGGAGGGCCGGACCCCGCTGATGACGGGACGACCAGGTGTGTGCGGGGACTCGGGCAGCTCCGTCGTGGCCGCCGCGCAGACGAAGATGATCCGGCGGAGTTCGGCTTGCCCCGGCCAGCCGCCGGGGTCGCCGTACACCTCCAAGGTCACCTCGGGTTCCGTCGCCCACGCCAGAGTGCGCAGGTCCCCGCCGGGGCCATGAGTGACGCGCAGGTGCGGCCAGGGAGCCTCGGTGACCCCGGACACGCGGTCGGGGCCACCCAGGGCCTCGACCACGCGCGGGTGCTCACGGAGCCAGGCGAGTACCGCCGAGACCGGATCGGCGTCGGCGAGTTCGTACGGCGCGGCCATCAGGTACGGGCGACGTAGCCCTGCAAGCGCAGGCGGCGGGCGTAGTCAGCGGGCACGCGGACCTTGGCGCCCGGAAGGTAGCTGGTGCCCTCGATGTTGAGGTGGTGCGACAGCGTGATGATCTCCATCTCCGCGCCCAGAACAGCGGTGACGTGGACGGTCTTGATCTCCTCGACCGGGGCCGCAGTCGCGTCGGCCGGGGCCTCCGGCTCGGCGGTCTTGGTGACGTTCTTGGTAGTCATGCCGCGCACTGTGAGCGGTCGGCGGTGCTTGCGTCGCGGGCTCGGCGTCAGCGTTGGGCGGCCACGATTGCGGCGGCACGGGCCATGAAGTGCGTCCCGTCGGCGATCAGGTTGCCGGGGTAGACCGTGCCCACTTCGGCCTCGACGACCATCGGGCCGCGCGCGGTGACGGTCACGGTGACCTTCTTGCCGGTGATGATCGGCTGCCCCGTGCTGATGTTCCGGGCGACGCCTTCCGGGTCGATGGCCGTGGTGCAGCGGCAGTTCTTCAGGTTCGCGACGGCCCGGGACGACTCGTCGCGCGGCTGGAGCATGTACGTGTTCGGGCCGACGCCGCGGTGCTTGCGGTCCCAGTCCATGCTGTTGATCGTGAACCGTAGGTTGCCCGGCACGACCTGGCCCTGCGCCTCGATGTGGGTGGGGCGCACCCTGTCGTCGGCCATCGTGACCCACCGCTTCGTCGGAGGGGCGAGACGCCGGGCCTCGACCTCGACCTGGTGGGCGATGCGCTGGACGTACGGGGCGATCATCTGCGCGAGCATCGCCTCCAGCGCGGGGTTCGGGGTGAACTTGGCCATCACGGCACCTTGGGCGGGTTGCGGGTCGCGGTGACCTGGACGTAGTCGGCGGCCGGGCAGCCGGGCACACGGTGATTGCGGGCAGTGGTGACGGTCCACGTCATGCCGGTCTCGTCGCCGACGATGTCCCCCGGCTCCACGGTCCAGGCGGCCGGGTCCAGGCGCAGGGACCAGGTGCCGTCCGGCTGCTCCAACGCAGAGCCGGGCCAAGTGCCCCGAGGCGCGGACTGCTGGTTGGGGTTCGGCGGCACCGGGACGCCGTTCGCGTCGCGAGCCCATGGATGGTTGATCGCGTACAGCGTCAACAGCCGGTTCGGGAGGACCACGGCCACCGTGTCTTCCTTCCTGTCAGCGCCAGTGCCGCGTGCCGCTGGACGAGTACGGCCATGGGGCGCGCGGCGGGCGGGACAGCGGTTGGAACACGAGACGGCGCAGCCGGTTGAGGCTGTCGATCGTAGGGAGGGCGCCCGCCTGCCCAACCGCGGGTGCGGAGTCGTACGAGATCGACTGTCCTTCTGCGCTCACCGAGGAGACTCGCCGCCCCGGCCCCGTGCCCTGGTCGGGGCGCTGCCGAACGGACTCGGCGGCGTGCGCGACGACGTACCGCACCACCGTCTCCTCCTGGGCGCCGTTCAGGCCGACGAGGAGGTCTACGTCGTATGTGCCGTCCGAGTTGGCCCGGAAGGAGACGACCTCGGCGATGTCGTCGAGGCGAACGGGCCAGGTGTCGATGTCGTCGAGGGCATCCGTCCACCGAGGCGCGACCCCGCGGAGGGTGGTTGCGGTCGGTACGAGGGACCGGTTGAGGTGCCCGGCGACGTCGGCCTGGGCGTTGCGGATCTCCTCCTCGTAGGCGCTGCGCTGAGCGGAGGTGAGGGGAAGCGGGACGCCGAGCGCGTCGGCGACCGCTTCGGGCGATCCGACCAGGCCCTGCCCGGTGGGGAGGTCGAGCCGTACGGACGGGTCCGTGACGGGCTGCGCGGCCGAGTTGGGGGTGAAGGTCACCGCACCCCAGTACCGGCCCGGCGCGACGGCTGGCACGTCGAACCGGTACACCCCGGGTCGGAGCCGGACGGCGGGGGCGGCCGAGGCCACCACCGCCCCGTTGCGCTCGGGGGCGGCGTACAGGTCGAGGCGCAGGACCTCGCCGCCGGCAGGAACCGGGTCGTAGTGCGCCCCGGCCCATATGGGCTTGTGGTCGTAGACGGACACCGGTCATCTCCCTTACTGGTTGCTGCCGTTGCCCGCGGCTTGCTTGTCGAGGCGTTCGCGGATTCGCGCGGCGATGCCCTCGGAGACCACGGCGCCCTTGGGCTGGAGCAGGCGGGTGACAGGGGTGCGGTGCGGCCCCAGGAAGGTGCGCTCGACCAGGCGGACGGTGCACGTGAGGGTCGAGCCGAACGGGGTGAGAGGCACGAACACGGCGTTCACGTCCGCAGGCGGCTCGCCGGTGGCGTCGTCGAGGATGACGTCCGCCAGGTTCTCATCGTCAGGGATGACCTCGGTCGGCGCGACGTACGGACTCGGCGCCGGCGCTTCCGGGGCCTCTTCGACCCGCGGCGGCTCCAGAGGAGCGACATCCGGCGCGGCAGGGGCCGACTCAGCCGTGGAGACTCCGGTGTCGGGCGTGGTCGGCTCGGTCTTGCTCTCCTCAGGGACCTTGACGGCGGTCTTGCGAGGGCGGGCGGTGGTGGTCATGGGCAGGCTCCTCAAGCGGTGTCGATCCGATCGCGCGCACCATGCCCAAGGAGTTCGGTTTGTGTCTCGCCGTGCGAGGGGGATGGTGTCTCGGCTCCGGGGCCCCGCTTCAGGCAGGACCCCTATCGCTGAGGTCAGCCTCAGGCCGGGGCTTCGTAGGTGAAGCCGTTTGCCTTGGAGATGGTGCCGCTGTCGTCGGCGAGGTCGATGGTGACGGCCCCCAGCACGCCGGGCGGTGTCTTCACGGTCATCTCACTGGCCGAGCGGATGTGTAGATCGGTTCCGACCGCGCCTGCGAAGGTGACCGCCGAGACGCCGTCGAGGCTGGTGCCCTTGATGGTGACGGTGGTGCCGCCTACGGCCGGGCCCCTGGCGGGGCTGACGCTGGCGATGGTCGCCGCGGTGAACAGGCGGTCGACGGCGGAACGTTGGACGACCGTCCCGGACTGGTAGAGCAGGAAGAGCTTGGAGCCTTCGGGCTGCCCGTCTCCGGGTCCGTACGACTCGGAGACGTAGACGTCCTCAGTGACCTCAATGGGCGGGTCGTCGAGCGTGGCCGCGGGGAACGCGGCCCTCGTGATGCGGGTGCCATCCTGGCGATACAGACCCATGGTGTCCTCCCTGTGAATGTGGTGGTCGGCGAAGGGTGCGCAACGGCGGGAGCTTGGGTCTCGCCCTGCTAGAGCAATCGCAGGTGATCCCAACCGTCCGGGCCGATGCTGAGGACGAGCAGCCCCGCGGAGGACACTTCGCCGGAGCGAGCCGTGTACCAGTCAGATCCGTTGTCGAGGGTGGGCGCCTGGATATGCAGGCGCCTCCCGAACTGCTGGGCGCGGAAATGGTGGTAGTGGCCAGTGATCAAGACGGCGGCATCCGCGATGGCCTGACGACCGAAGCTCTGTGCCCGCCACCAGTCCCCGGCCTTCTCGGGCCGCGGGTACTGATGACCGTGCGCGAGACCCACCGTGGTCCCGGCAACGTCCAAGCTCACGGCCTCCCGCCACTTCTCCGGCAGGACAAAGCTGACGTGGCCGTAGGCATCGGTGTTGCGGGCGTACGCGTCAGCCACCTGCGACATGACCTCGATGCCCCAGTCGTCGCTCGGCGGTCCCACGGCTTCACGGCCGCGGCGGACCCGGCCATGGTTCGAACCGCACGTCGCGGCGACGACGCGGCCGAAGCGCCCGGCGAGGCGGTCCAGGCCCTCGAACGTGATTCGACGGTGGACGCGGATCATCTCGGTCATGGCCAGATCGTTGGTGTATGCCTGTTGTGCGGTGTTCTCGTAGTTCTCGACACAATCCCCGGCGTCCATCCAGTACGCGGCCGTAGGGCGTTGGCCGATGGCCTTCAGATCCCGAATGTGGTCGTCGAGTCGGTCGAACCGTTCCGCAACTCGGGCGATCAACTCCGGGGTTCCGCCGTCCCGGCCCACTTTGCCGACCTGAGCGTCGGCGTACACCACGACGAGCGCGCGTTCTGCGCTGTCTGTGGAGGTACGGGGCTTGCGACGGCGGCGCATCGCGTCGCGGACCAGGGCGTCGACGTCGCCCGCGGACAGCCAGGCGGGAGTGGTGGGTTCAACGGCGTAGCGGCAGCGCCAGACCGGCCGTGTGATCGCGTCCTCACCCTGGGCGTCTCGGTGCCATGCGGCTGGATCATGTCTGGCCTCGACCAGACGCACTCTCCAGCCCTCGGGGACGCTGAGTCCGAGTTCTTCGACGCGGGCGCGCCAGTCGGCTTCGCTGTTCGGAGGCTGCTCGGCGGCCGGGGCGGTAACGACCATCGTGCCGCCCGGTTCGTAGCGGACTCCGATCTCCCAGCCGCGTGGCGCCGGAATCGGGGCGCGCAGGACCTCGCTCGGCTGCGACTGCGCGATGGAGGTGGGCTGGAGCAGCGCCTCCAGGTCGTTCGTCAGGCTCATCGCGCGCACCGGCACCCGTTGGCCTGGCCGCGCCGGCGGTGACGCGCCACGGTGTACGACGTAATCAACTGACCATGCTGGCTGAGGACTTCGGCGATGGCAGTCGAGGAGACCGTGCGGGTGTCGAGGATGCGTCGCAGCGTCGCCGCGGTCTCCTCCACGGCCGAGTCCAGTACCGCCCCGACCCTGCACGGCGGGCCTTTGCGCGCGGCCGGTGCACCGGTGAGTGCGTCCAAGTCTGCTGCGAGTCCCACGAGTTGCTTCTCGTCCACCGAAGTTCCTTCGTCTCAGGGCGTATTGAAGGGGTAAGGGGGAGGCGCCACCTGAAATGGCGAGCGGCACCTCCCCTTCAGCGCGATCAGTCGGTGGGGTCGGTCCAGGCGCCGATCACGAAGGACTCGGGACGCGGGACCTCCAGGGCGACTCGCTCGTCCCCTCTGAACGTGATCAGGCCCTTTTCGAAGTTGTCGGCGTTCTCGCTGCTGACGGTGACGCTGACCGACTCCCTGTCGTGGAGCTGGGCGCCGAGTCCGAACGCACCGACGAGGAAGTTCTCGTCCGCCATCGCGGTCGTCTCGACGACGTCCAGGCGCCAGACGCGCTTGGTCGCGCCGACCGCGATCTGCAGGGCGACGCGGAACGCACCGGTCTTGTCCTCCTCGACCTCAACGTGCTCCCACATGGTGGGGCTCAGGACGATGCCGGTCGGGTCGTATTCGGCGAGCAGCGCCTTGGTGATGCTGCGCCGGATCTGGACGCTGTACTGGTCGGTGTTCAACCCCACGTATTGCTGTACGCCGGGGGTGTTGAAGATGCCGGTGAGGCTCTGACCATCGCCGACACTGTGCAACAAGTCCCAGTCTTCCTGGTACTTGACCCCTTCGATCATGCGCGAGTTGATGAAGGTCTTGAGCCTGGGCTCGTCGCTCAAGATGTTCTTGTGCGCGTCCAACAGGTGGGCGATTTCGCTGACCGGGTACATCACCGGGACGAGCGAGAGCTTCGAGCGGGGGGCCCGGCCCCAGGTGTCGCTGTCCGCGCCGGTTGCCGGGCTGGTGCCGTCGGCGGCGTAACGCTCCTTCACCTGCTTGGCGTTGTTGGTCCAGCCGGTCTCGCGCGCACCGTAGAGCACGGCCTGCTTCGTGCTGCTCTTGGGGAAAAGGTCGCGAACGTGGAACTTGCGGAACGGGCGCTCGGCGATGCCGAGGGCCTGCGCGCTGCCGAGGGTCTGGTGCGTGACCGTGCCCGCGGACAGGCTGAAGATGCTCTTGCCCTCCATCTCCGCGCGGACATACGGGCGGTCGCGGAATCCGGCCTGGGCTGCCTGCTTGTACGCGTCGCTCTCGACGAACAGGTCACCGAGACTCTTCCCCTCCATGAGCCCCGGCGGTTTCTGCCCGTAGTGCTGACCCGCGGCCGGCACGGAGTCGGGCTCGGCGAGGTACTGCTTGACCTCGCCCATGCCTTCGGCGTCGGCGATCAGCTGCTTCAGCTCCATCGCGTCAGCGGACACCTTCTTGAAGGCGGCGGCCTGCTCGGTGGACACGACGAAACCGCCGTTGTCCTCCACCTTGAAGGTCTGTGAGATCCGCTCGGCTTCGGCGGACTTCTCGACGAGCTGGGCCTTGAGGCTGGTGATCAGGCTCTTGTTCTCAGCCATTGCGGGGTGCTCTCTCCCTGATGCTGGGGTGCGGTTGACGTGCGTCGCTCGCCCGGCCAGCACCGGGACGACCCGACAACGCGGGGCATTTGAGAGAGCGGGGGTGGTTAACGTCGCGTGCTGCCGTCCCTACGTTTCGAGGGGACGGCAGCACATGAGCTTTGACCTGCTGTTTTGTTGTGCCCGGCGGAGTGACGACTCAGGGGCGGCCGGGCGGCCCGTGGTGGTGCTGAATCGTGGTCGCTACCCCTGGATCGCGGCGAGTTGGGCCTTCACCTCTTCGGCGTCGAGACGGACGGTGTCCTTGTTGTCCTCGTCCTCGGGCTCCTCGTCCGTGCCGTCGTCCGGGGAAGGCGGAAGGTCGTGGGGCTCGTCGTACGGGTCGTCGTCCCACAGGACGATGCCGCTGCCCGCCATTGAGGACGGCTCCGCCGCAGGCTGCTCCGCCTCTTCAGGGCGGATTTCAAGGCCCTTCGTGGAGAGCGCGGTAAGTAGTTCATCGAGGGTGGCGCGCACGGGCTCAAGCTGTTCGGCGCTGGTGGCGGACTGAATGCGGGCGGTGGCGTCCGCAAGGGCGCGCATGGTCGGCCGGACGACGCGGCTGTCGGCAGTCTCGCTGCCGTCCGCCGCACGTGCCGGCCCCACGTCGGGAATGACCACAGTGGTCAACTCGACGGGCTGCGGGGCGCCAAGGGATATCTCGGGTCCGCTGCTGTCGTAGGGCACGGCGTAGTTGACGGGGTCGGCGCCGTCTTCGTGGACGGAGACGATGACGCGGTCGGGGTAGGTCGCCTCGACGCACGTCCAGATCCCTTCGTCAGAGGCGAGTAGGCGACGGACGGCTGTGCCGACGCGGTCTCGGATCTCCTCGTACGACGCGGGCAACGGCTGGATCTGCGGCACGGTGGCTCCAGGAGTGATACGGGACTTGGCTTCGAGGACGGCGGCGCGAGCACTCTTGTTCTCGACGGCGTGGGAACCGCGGCGGGGGTGCTTGCCGGTCCCGCCCGCGGACTTGGCTTCGAGGACGGTGGCGCGGGCGGTCTTCGCCTCCATGTCGGCGCGGATTTCAGGATCGTCGGCGATGGCGCTCGGGCCTGTGAGGCGGATAGGGGTGGCATCGGGGCCACGCACGACGTGCACGGTGTCGAAGGTGACGGCGATGGACGGCACGACAGGGACGTCGATCGGCAGGTCGTAGCCCAGGGTGATGTGCGGAGTGAACCCGTGGTCGGTGCGTAGCGCTCCGGCCAAGGGCGACAGGGACAGCGCGCTGACGAGGCGTTCGCGCAGTTCGCTCAGGCCGGGTACGTCGACGGGGACGAACACCGGCTCACCGTCCCCGGCATCGGGGAAGCGGCCGATGCCTCCGATCTTTCCGGCGAGCGGTTCGGCGCCGTCGAGCGCCGCGGCGACGATCCCGGCGAGATCGTCGGGGTGGCCGGGAAGCTGATCGGAGTCTCCGAGGTAGGCCAGAGTGATGTGGAGGTCACGAGGCGCGGTGCCGTCGGGGTGGGCGATCGTCCCCGCGATGTCGGCGGGGACGAAGAGCGCGACCATCACACCGTGGCCGACTTGCTGCTCCGCGGACTTGATGTCGATGTGGCCGCTGGACACGGTGGTCTTGTGCTCCAACTCGATAAAGCCGGGGGCGGCCTTGACCTCCAAGGAACGGGTCATCGGGTGCGCGCCGTGCAGTACCGGGGAGACCTCATAGAGGTCGAGCTTGTGGATCACGCGCACTCCGTCGGAGCGCTTCGTGGCGCTGCCGGGCGGGACTTGGAAGCCGATGGAGAACTGGGCTTCACCGTGTTCGTGCCACTGCCGCACCTGCTCGTACACGTCCCGGCCCTTGGACGTACGCAGGTTGAACTGAATGGTCGCGACCAACGCCCCCGCCGCAGCAGGCCAGTTGGGTATCTCTGCGAACCGAGGGTCACCGGGCAGCCACTCGGCGATCTCAAGGACGACGCCGACGGGCTTCTTCCAGTCGTGGTGCCAGACCGCCTTCACGGGCCTGGTCGCCAGTGTGTGCGCGAACGCGCCAGGAAGAATCAGGTCTGCGACATCATCAACAACGCCGGTGACAGCGAAGATCGCCCGGCAGACGCCCTTACGGACAGAGGCGCGGGACGTGGGGGCGGTCGGCACGGCGAGGAACCTCCGGCGGGTGGACAGTTGGTCGCCGGGGACCGTGCCGTGCTCGTCCGATTACTGTCCTGCGCTGACCTCTGCCTGGGGGCTCTTCGCCTCTGCGGCCGTGCGCGCCGCCGTCCACCCCTGTTCCCAGTAGCGGGCGCCGAACTGCTGCTCCTGGTCGGCGCTGTACTTGTCGTACGGGCAGGCGTCGGAGGGATCTCCCTTTGTGAACGCGTCCTTGCCCTCGTTGAGCAGCGCCAGATAGCTCTGGCGGTTCAGCTCCACCGGTACGGCTCCTAACTCTGCTTCGGCGGGAACAGCGAGTCCTGCCCGCCGTGTTCGGCCGGCACGTCGCCGTCGCCGCCGCTGGCTTGGCTGTGCGTGCGGGTCATCTGGGCGTCGTCGACGTCGATGGCCCACACGTCCGGGTCCGTGTACCGCCACACCTGGCCGGTGGCATCGCGAACCCACCCGGTCAGTGTGCCGTCTGGAGCCTGATCGAGCCACGCATCTTCACCGTTGGTGCCCCTGTAGGCGGCGAACGCGGCGGCCGGGTCGGTCTCGTCGCCCTCGTCGTACATGTCCCCCGACCATGGTCGCGAGTCGTCCTCCGGGGCGGACGACGGGGCGTCCGCGGAACTGCCCTCCGACGTCTCTGTACTGTCTTCGGAGGGTGCAGCCGCGTCGTCAGGCATCGTCTCGTCGACCGTCTCCGGTTCCGGGGTGTCTCCGGCGGGATCGCTCGCAAGATCCGTGCCCGGTCCGGCCGCAGCCAGCGGAGCGCCGATGTCGGCGCTCTCCGCGGGCACCGTCTCCTCGTCCTGCTCCTCGTCCTCATCCCCGAACCGCTTCCCGCCGCCCTTGGGGAGTGCCTTTATGGCGAATCCGTATCTGGTCACGCCGGGCAGGGTGAGGCCGACGACGGCCTTGTGTCCTGTACCAACTGGCTGGGCACCTCTCAAGATCGGCCCTTTCGGAACTACGCAGGCTCTCAAATTCAGTCGTGCGCGCTGTAGTGGTCCTCAAGGACGTTGGTGTACCGGCGGAGGACGGCGAGGACAGTGTCCACGTCGTCCCCGGCCATCGTGCGCAGCGGGCCTGTGGGCGTCAGCGGGATCGACCGGCCCGCGTGCAGTTCCATCAGCGCTGCTGCACGGGCGGAGCCGACCACCGGCCGGTCCGCGTCCCCGGTGATCTGCACCTGGTAGGCGGACCCGTCGTCGAACGTGCCGGTGACGCTGCGCGGCATCGTCTTCTCCTTCATCGCGTGGCGAGCAGGCCGAGGAGGAACGCCCTCAAGTCGTCGTCCTCGTACCAGTCGCCGGTGAACATGGCCTGCAAAGACCGGGCGAGCGTGTCCCCCGTCTCCGTCTGTGTCTGCTGCTGGGCGAGGAGGCGCCCCAGGGCGGTGCGGTCGAGCCTGCGGGCGCCGGGGCGGCCGGTGTGCGTCCGCGTGAACCAGAACGCTCGTTGTGCGGCATCCAGGTCCGGCACGTGCTCGGCGAGGTGCTGCGCCAGGACGTGCGCGGCTGTGCCCATCCCCGAGTCGCCGAGGTCGGCGATGGTCGCACGGCGGACGTCGGATTCGTAGCGCCCCGCATCTCCGTCGACCGCGGTGAATCGGCGCCCGTCAGGGGTGGCGAGCCAGTCCCTGGGAATGAGGCGCTGCACGTCGCGTACGGCCCGCTCGGCGTCCGGGGTGCTGTCCGGACCGAACACGAGGCTTGCGTTGCCCTGGGGGCCGATGTCGCGGACTTCGGCCAGGGCCGCCGCTACGGCGGAGGGTATCGCCGCGGCGTACAGGACCCGAAGCTCCTCCCACTCTCGACGGGCGGCTGCCGCTTCCATGCGGGCGGCGGCGATCTCCACATCGACGTCCGGGTCCTGGAAGGTGCTGCTGCTGCGTGCGGCCTGGAGGTTGAGCAGGCGTCGCTCTGTGGCGGCCACGTAGCCGTCCGCGTGCTGAAGGGTGCCGTGCGGGTCGCCGCCGAAGTCGTCTCCGAGCGCATCGGCCAGACGACGGGTCACATCCTGGTCGACGTCGGCGCCGGCGGCCCGCATCGCGGCCATGTGGCGCAGCGCGGTGAGCCCCGGCCCGCCGTCGGAGGCCCGGTCCGGCACCCAGCGAGTGTCGCCTGAACGGCCGGGCAGGCTGCCTGCGGCGAGCTGCGACCACGTCGTCGGCCTCCACCAGGAGACGCGGCGGGATGCCTGTCCGAAGTGGCCCCGCTCGGGCAGCAGGCCCGCCCATTGAGCCACTCGCGCGGCCAGCGACTCGCCTTCGACGTCCGGGAGGTCGAGCGCGGAGTTCAAGCGCGCCAGGTGGCGAGACTCCGGCCAGTCGCGCACCCGGCCCACGAGGCGGCGCAGGAATGCCTTCAGCCTGGCGAGCCGGTCACGGCTGTTCCGCCACAGCTCGGCGATCTTGCGGGCGGCGGCCTTCACCAACTCGATGAGGCGGCTTCCCATACGCCCCAGCAGGGCGATCACCCGGGCGAGGAGACCAGGCTGTTGGCCGGAGTCCGGGGTCGGGGAGACGCGCCTGACGATGCGCTGAGCGGTGGCCTGCCGGGTTCCGTCGAGCTGCGCAGTCAGGAGCCGGGTAAGGGTGGCGATGTCCGCCGGGTCACCCCCGGCCTCTTCGAGCCGCCGCAGGAGTGCGGTCACCGCATCGTTGATGTGCGTGGTGGCGTGGTCGGACCCGTCGGTGCCGGGCCTGCCGCGGCGCCGGGATGGGGACGGGGCGTCGACTTGGTCCGGTATGAGCCGCAGGAGACCAGCCGCGCGCTGGGCCAGATCCTCGTCAGGCTCGCCAGGGAGAGGTTCGAGGTCGTTGATGGTGCGTAGCGCGGCTCGGACGGTTCGCTCGTGCGCCCGCGCGCGGGCCCGGCGGAGGGCCTGCTGTACGGCGGCGCGGTCGCGGCCGGTGATGCCGGCGGCGTTAAGGGCGTCGTTCGCGTCCCGGCGGGCGGCATCACGGGCGTGCTTCAGAGCCTCCGGGGTCAGGCGCTGGGCGATCTGCTCGCGCAGCGAGTGGATGTCGCCGGGCGGAGCGGTTCCGGCAACGGCCTCGTCGATGATGCGCAGGGCCACTGTGCGGCTGTGGTCGGCGACGATCCGGTGCCGTACCGAGGAGATCGGCGGGTTGGGGTCGCGCGGGTCCGGGGCAGGCACCGGGTCCGGGGTGTCGTTGCCGCTGGTGTCGGGAGTGGGTTCGGGGAGCTGCCAAAGCGGCATGGCTGCGTGGACGATGCGGCGCTTCCACTGCCGGTTCTCGTCCTCTAGGAGCAGGCTGCGCACCCCTCCGGGGCCCTCCTCCACGTCGATGACGCGATAGACGTGGACCTCGTCGCCGCGGCGTTCGTCGGGCATGGCGATGACGTCGCCCTCGCTGATCTGCGCGGCGTTGGACGGGCGGGGCCTGTCGAGCCCCTCCGGAGCGGGGCGGCCGGCGGCACGGTCGAGGTGGTCGGCGGCGCGCAGGGCGGCACGTCCCTCAGCCGTTGCCGGGTCCGCGTTCGCCCGGAGTTGGGCCGCAAGGGCGGCGGCCTGGTCCGGAGTGACGGGGAGGTCGGCGCTGAGCCGGGCGGCGGCCTGTTGGGCGTCGAGGTCGTCCGCGGGGCTTGCTCCGTTGTCGGCGATGGCGTCGCGGTCGGCCGGGGTGAGGTCCGGGTCGACGGTGGGGCCCGGGACGGGGTCGATGACGGGCAGCGGTTCGTGCACGGTCATCTCTTCGTCGGCGTCGGGCGCGTCGTCCGGGCCGAGGTCTGGAGCGGCGCCGTTCGGTCCTTCGGCCTTGTGAACTACGGCCGTTGCATCCATGTCGATGGTGCCGAGTTCGCCGGTCGTGGTGTCGACGTAGTCGAGGGTGACGCGGTCGCCGTCGCGGTTGTTGTCCAAGACCTCCGCGGTGATCGGGGCTCCATCGAGGTCGAGCACGATGACGTCGCCGGTGTTGATCTCGTCGGCGGTCGGCTCGCTGATACCGGTGACGGGCGCGGTGCCGGGGGCGTCATCGCGGACTTCACCGACGACGCGGAGATCTGCGGCGTCGCGGGTGACGGTGCCCTCGGCGGTGGTGACCGTGATGCGGTCACCGTTGACCTCGTCGACCGGCCCGAGGAGCGCGCCGTTCTTGTCAGAAACGACATGGCCGGGGCGGACTCGCTGGCCGGTGGAGGTCCACCCCGCAAGGCGATGGTCGTTGGTGTCGCCCACGGTGAGGGTGCTGGGTGCGACGCCGTTGTCGGTGTCGCCGTTGGCCCACCGTACGGAGACGGTGGTGTCGGTGACGCCGGTGACCGTGCCTTCGCGTTCGCCGGTGCCGGTGACATGGCTGCCGGGGAACAGGCCGCGGCCACGGGCGTCCGTGGCAATGGTGTCGGGCAGGTCGCCGCTGATGACGTTGCCCTGGGCACCGCTCACCGGGGCACCGGGTGCGGTGCTCTCCGGGTCCTCGGCTCGGGCGGCGCTGGCGTTGAGCGGTGTGTACACGGCGCCGCGGCGGCCGGTTCGGCCCTCGGGGCTCTCTCCAATCGTTGTGCGCCACATGTCCTCGGTACGGCCCCGGCGGGTCACGGTGACACGCTCTGGAGCGTCGAGGACGTACCCGGCACGGGTCACGGCGCGCCCGCGGTGAGTTGTGCCGTCGATGCGTGCCATGTCGCCAGGCTGGAGCTGGTCGACGCTGACCCAGTGGGCGGGCTGCCCGCCGATGGGCTCGGGCTCCGGACGGGGCACGGGCATGGCCGTGTCCTCATCGGTGCTGTCGGGAGTCTGGGTCGGCACCGGCTCGGGCCGGGGCTCGCGGGCCGGGCCGGCATCCGGGGACGACTCTTCGGCCGCGCTGGTGCGTGCGGTCTCGGAGTCGGTGCTGCGGCTCGCCGCGGGGCCGGTCCCGGCGTCCGGAGCACCGTTGCCGCCCGAAGCCTCCGCTGCGTCCGGGGCGCTGTCCGCCGGGCCGGGTTCGTCTGCCGTACCCGTACCCGTACCCGTACGCGGAGCGGTGGCATCGTCGACGGTGGACGGCTCCTCGGCGGCACGGAGGGGAGCGTTGGTTGCAGCAGGAGACGTTCCGTTGGGTTCGTCGCCGGGCGAGTCCGGAGCCTGGCTCGCGTCGTCCCGGGCGAATCCGTCGAGTAGACGCTCCGCCCAGAAGGACCGCCGCTCAAGATCCTTGAGTACGTCGCGGTCCCTCCGCTTGCCCTGGGCAATGGGAAGGGTGTCGCGCAGCCAGAGGAATTCGTCGCGGGCGTGCTCCAGGTCCTCCACCAGGTTGCCGCTCGGCGACCGCTGCGCGCGGAACGACTCGATGAGCTGAACAACCTGGTCGTACCGCTCCTTGACCCCAGGGTCTTTGCTGAGGCCATCGGGGAGTTCAGGCAGCTCCGGGTTGTGGCCCGCGAGGTGCACCTTCACCGTGTCCCAGATGTCCTCGTTGGGGTTCATGGCGTCAGCGGGGGTCCGCTCTGCCCGCACAACCAGGTTGGCGACGGCCAAGTCCCGGTTGGCGGAGCGGCTGTTGTGGTCGTGGTTGATGGTCAGCAGCGGCGTCGCGTCCCACATCGGCTCACGGCCGGGCGAGTTCGAGGTCACGTTTCGAACGGTGCCGATCCGGCGGCCGTTCATCCACGCCTCGAACGTGGCGGGGTCAGAGGCCGCTGGACGGAGGTCGGCACGCTCGGCGAGGGCACGCACCTGGTCGGCGCCGCCGAAGCGACGGTTCGCGTCCTCCTCGGGCTCCGGGGCGAGGGTGAACGACGGCAGGTCGATGTCGTCAATGCCGAGCGTCGGGGCGCTGTCCGTCTTGGGGGTAGCCGCGTCCGTGGCGGCTGCGGCGAGCCGCTGCTCCTCCTCGTACTGCTGGCGTTCGATCCTCTCGTCGGAGCGGCGCCGCAGCTTGAACTGGTTGAAGGTCAGGCGCCCGCCGTTGTTGTCGAACCACTCGATCAGTTCCTCGCTGGCGTAGTCCCGCCACCGGTTGAACCCGGACAGCGAGCCGCCGGAGAACAGGTCCCGCTCACCGACCGGCGGGAGCCTCCTGCTCGCCCTACTAAAGAAGTAGCCATTGGTAGCGTCGATCGCGGCGGAGTAGCGAGCCTCGTCGATGTCCTGGAACTCGCGCTGAAGACGCTCCTCGCGGGTCTGCGGGCGTCTGGTCACGTCCACGGTGCTGAACCCCAGTGCGGCGTCCATCGCCTCGCCACGGCGGCGAACCTCCTCGGCGTCGGCTGCCGGAGTGGCGGGGATGGCGTCGCGCACGCGCTGATCGGCGTCGTCGCGCCGGTCCATCTCCGCCGCAACGCGCATCTGGTCGGCCTCGGAGAGGCCCTGCCCCCAGATGGCGGCGAGGTCGTCGTCGCTCACGTCGGTCAGGTCCTCAGGGAGCGTCGCGACGGGTGCCGTGGCCGGGGAATCGGATTCGCTGTCGGAGACGTCGCCGTCCTGGAAGAGGTCGCGCAAGGCGCGCAGGGCCTCGGGCAGCGTGCGACCCTGGCGGTCGCGCCACTGGGCGATGGCGTCCGGGGTGAGCGGCTGGTGCCAGTCGATCGGCTGCCCATCTGCGTCGGTGGTGATCTCGAACAGATCGGCCAGGTCGCGGGCGTCATCGGCACTGCGCACTGTGAGGGTGATCTTGCCGAAACGGCCGCCGTTGCGGGCCTGCGCGAACTGCCAGCGCCTCATCCCGTCAGGGGCGATGTCGTCGGTCCAGGTGATCAGGCCGCCCCCCGAGGACAGGGTGAGCGTTGGGTTGTCGGCGAGCTGCGTGAGGAACGCGCGCCGCTCGGGAGTGTCTTCCTCGGCAGTCAGCCGGTCGCCGCGACGCCACACGTCGCGGAGGTCGGCCACGGTGCGGGGCTGCGTACCGTCGGAGGTACCACCGTCGCGGCCCGTGCCGCCGCTGCCGACCGCCGGGACGCGGGGCAGGCGCGGCAGATCGAGGCCGGGCAGGCTGGGTCCGCCCGGTCCGCCTTCACCACCGGCGCCGCGGTCACCACGGCGGCGACGGCGGCGCTCGCGACCGTCTCCGTCGTTCCGGGCGTCCGGCTCGTCGGGCTCAGCGCCGTCGTCCTCCTGGTCACCGTCGATCTCCGGGGCCTGAGGACCGACGCCGGTGCCTTCGGGGGCTCCGTCTGGCGCGGCGCTATCCGCGTCGGCGTCCCGGCCGTGGCGTTGCCGCTGGTCGTCTCCCTGCTCTTCCTCGTCCTGCGGCTCCTGATCGGGCTCCGGGGCTTCTTCGCGGTCGTCGTTCTGGGGAATCGCGGAGGCGTCGCCGTCGCGGTCGTTCGCTGAGTCCTCGGTGTCGAGGTCGGGCGTCGGCCGTTCGTCTTGGTCGTCGTCGATCTCCTCATCCGGGTGCCGCAACCGGAGTTCGGCGTCGCGGTTGTAGAACCGCTCCTTCCCGCCGTCGGTGACAATCCGGACGCGGCCTCGGCCGGTGCGCTGAGGCGGCTCGACGACCGTGTGCGTGCGGCCCTCCGCGTCGGTGTATCGGTCGCCCTGGACCAGGTCCTCGGGGATGCGCATCTGGACAGGCCGGAGGCGGCTGGTGTCGCGCCCTTCGTGGTCAGCGAACATGTCCGGGGTGCCAAACAGGTCGTCCGGCTGGTCGAGCGGGTTGTTCGGATCTGCGATTGCGGGGGACTGCGACTCCGGCTCGTCGATGTCGAAGAGGCCGCCCTCCGGCTGGGCGGGCTCGGGCTTCCTGGGCTCCGACTTCGGCGTACGTCCGGCGCGGCGGTCCTTCTCTGCCTCCAGCACGGCCATGCGGGTGCGGTCGGCGCCGGTCAACTCGCCGTCGGTCATCTCCCGTTCCATCAGGGCGACGATCTCGTCGGCGATCTCCTGATCGCCCATGGCCGAAGGCGCCTTGGTGCCTTCGGGGCGGATGGCGTCGAGCTGCTGGGTCACCTCGTCGCGGTCGAGGGTGACCGTGCTGTCCGAGTCCGGCGAGGTGTCAACCTCGGGGGTGACCGTGGCCTTGGCGCGTTCGGGGGTCAGATCGTCCGGCTGGAAGGTGGCGTGGCTGCCACCGTTGGTGACGGCGACCGAGCCGTCCGGATTCTCCGCGAAGACGTACCAGCCCTGTCCGTCGGGATCGGTGACGGGCTGGTTGAACGTGAAGCGGCCCCCAATGAGGTTGCCGCCCTGGGCCGGTGCCGCCTGTTCGGCCTGGTCATCCTCGGCATCGTCGTCATCGCCGGTCGTGATAGGCGGCGGGACGTTGCTGCCTCCGTCGCCGTCGCCAGCACCTGCCTCGGCGACTGGCTCCTCCGTGGTCTCCGCGGGGGTGGCGTTGTTGCGGCCGGCGTCCGGGCGGAGCTGGTCGAGGGTCTCAGCGACTTCCTCCGAGGAGAGCCGTACATGGTCCTGCCCCGGCTCCCGTTCTTCGGGTGCCTCTGGCTTCTCCGTACGCTCCGGCTCGGGGAACTTGCGGTCGAACTCTTCGATCGTGAGCACCGAGGCGCCGACGGCGCCCTGGAGCGGGATACGGGCCTGGCGCCGTTCCTCGACGATCTCCCGACGCTGGGCCTTGGTCAGCTTCTTGCTGAGTTCGTCCTCATCGATCTCAGGCAGTTTGTCGAGGTCGGCGATGCGGCCCACCACGTCGTCCAAGAGGTTCGCGCGAGCCCGCGCGTGCTCGATCTGCGGGGTGAAGTCCGCGGCGGCCTGCGCCGACTGCAACAGGGCTATCTGCTCGTCGAGTTCGGGCATCCGGGCCCGGTCCGCCTCCTGGAGCGCAGGGGCCTTCTCCAGGGCATTCGTGAGCCGGGTGACCATGCCCGATCCGGCGCCCTGCTTCTTCAGGTCCTCCGGACCACGCTCGAAGTCGGAGCGGGCGAGGTCGGGGAATCCCACATGTGCGACGAGCTTGCCGTCGGCGCGCCGTTCGGTGCGTACCCCGATGTCGAGCCCGCCGAACTGGCCGAGAACCTTCCAGGGGCCCATGCCGTCCCGGTCGTGCTCCAGGAGCTGGGTGGTGACCTGCCGGTGCAGGGCCGCCGCCGCGTCGGCGCGCTCCGTGTACGACAGGCCGCCGAGGCTCATCGTGAAGGGGCCGTGGACGTCGCGGATACGAGGCAGGGCCTCCTCACGGCGGGCGATGCCCTCGCGGGTGGCGGCGAGTTCCTGCTGGAGGTCGGCCAGGGTTTCCTGGCGGCGGACTCGTTCGGCAGCCTCGTTGTGCTGGTCGATCTCCAGGTCGCGCAGGAGACGGCGGGCCTTCATGAGCTGGCTCATGTACGGGTTGCCGCCGATTTCGGCTTCCATCGTCTCGTAGTCGGGGTAGTCGACGTCGAGTTCGGTGACGGTGTCGCGGGTGTCGCTGTCGGCCATCTCCGGGCGCTGGATGTCGACCAGGCCCTCCGCCTTCGAGGCGACGAAGCCCGCCTTCCAGCCGTCGAGGCTGCCCTTGGTCGCGAAGATGTCGATCTCGACTTCGGCGTTCTGGTTGCCGTATCGAAGGATGCGGCCGTTGCGCTGTTCCATCTGCGCGGCGCCCCAGTCGAGATCGACGTGGGTCAGCGACACCATGCGGTTCTGGGCGTTCATGCCGGTGCCGGCGACGCTGCTGGAGCCGATGAGCACGGCTATCTCGCCGTCGCGCGAGCGGCGGAACAACTCGGCGAGTTCCTCGGGCTTGCCCGTCTTCTTGTGGTCCTGGACGAACGTGATCTTGTGTTCCGGGATGCCGCCCTCGACCATGAGCCGCTTCAGCTCGGCGTAGGCGTCGAAGTCGCCGCGGTTGTTTCCGCCCGGCACGCCTTCATTCAGGAAGATCATCTGAAGGGCGCCGGGGGTCGGGTGGTCCTCGGTGCTGCCGTAGTACGTCTTGTAGACGCGATCTTTGTGCTGGTGGTAGCGCTCAACGTGCTTGGCGGCGACAGCGCGGAGCTTGTTGCCCGCCGGGGCTTTGCCGTCAACGAGCCGCGGGTCCAGCGCGACGGACGTGCCGTCGTTGGAGACGGCGAGCATGTTGTCCTGGGACCGGCTGACATCTCCGTTGTGGATCGCGCGGCCCCGGGCGACGAGATTCTTCAGCCGGGCCGTCTGGTCCTTGGTCGGGTCGACCATGACCAGGTTGGGGCCACCGTCCTTGACCTTCGGGCGGGGAATGCCGACATCGTCGGCGCGCTTGGTGTCGGAGACCAGACCCCACATGGTCTTCATCGCCCGGCGGTTGTGGAACTCGGCGAACCTCTCCACGATCCGCAGACCACTGCCGTCGGGGGCGTTCTCGACGCGGAGGATCTTCCGGCCGAAGGTCGCGGCCCACAGATCCGGAGCACCGGCCCTGTAAGCGTCGAGGACCCACGGGGCGGCCAGGGCGAGCATGGTGAACTGCTCGGTGATCGAATTGGACAGGGGCGTGCCGGTGGCCAGGGTGACCGTGGCGCGGCCCCCGCGGCGGCGGTGCAGGTCCGTGAGTTTCTGATGCAGGTCGATGCCGCGGATCGATGCGGGGTCGCCACCACCCTCACGGGAGCGGAACCCGACACCCTTGTACCGGTGCGCCTCGTCAACAACGGCGTAGTCGAATCCGAGGTCATCCCAGTAGGTCTGACCGGGCGTGCGCATCGGCGACGCGTTCTTGCTGATCTTGTTCTGGACCGTCGCGATCCGCTGCTCGATCTTGGCGACGATGAACGGGTGATCGGGGTTGGTCGCGTCCTCGTACTGCCGGTCGAGCTGTTCCCGCAGAGCCTCCAGCTCGCGGAACTCGTAGTCGTCCTGCGCTTCCGGCGACATCTTGATCGAGCCGAACGCTGGCTCAGTGAAGATCACCAAGTCCGGCTTGTTGGCGCGCAGCCACTCCAGCGTGCTGTCGCGCCGCCCGTCGGCCAGATCCCCGCTGGTGATCAGGTGGATCTCGGCGTTGGGGTAGAGGAACCGCGCCTCGTCGTACCACTGCTGGGCCAGGTGGTCGGGGACGACGGCGTACGGCTTCTCGATCTGTCCGGACGCCTTGAGGGCCTGGGTGCCCATGACGAGCGTGGACGTCTTGCCCAAGCCCACCTCGTGGGCGAGGATCACCGACCGCTCGAACTGCATGCGGGCCGCGCCGCTCAACTGCCAGGCGTGCGGGGTGCGGTCCGGGGTGAAGCCGTCCAGGGACGGGCTCATGCCGTCGTACGAACGGACGACGTGCCCGTTCATGATCTTGTTGTAGGAGTCGGTCAGCCGCGTGAGCCGGTCGGCGTTGGCCGTGGCGTACTTCGCGTACTCCGACCGCATCTGGTCGGCCTTCTGGCGGACCAGGCGGGATGTTTCCTCATCGACGTCGCGACGCTTGTCGTCGTGGTAGATCGTCAGCGAGCCGTGACCGAGGATGGCGCGGGCGATCTCGACCGCGTTCTTCCCTCTGGTGCCCTTCTTCTCGTTGGCCGGGACGCCGTACATGACGTTGTTGGCCTTCGGGACCTGGCCCGTGTAGAGCATCCAGCCGTAGCGGTCGTCGTGCGCGACACGCAGCGTCCGATCGCCGAGGTACTCGCGCAGGAACCCTTGCAGCAGCTCAGGCGGCGTCCAGTGCGCGCCCATCTCCGGCGTGAACTCGCCGATGGTGCGGTCGGCCGGCTGGACTGCTTCGAGCGCGGAGACGTTGACGGCGAACGCCGGGTCCTTCTCGGCGGCACGGCGCGCGGCTTCGAGCTTGTCGCGGACCGGGCCGGACAGGTAGGCGCCGGCCAGCTCCAGTCGCCCGGTGGACGGGTCAGTGAAGACCTCGTTGCCCAGGGCCCGGACGGCGTCCTGCGGGGTCATGTTCAACAGGCGGGAGATCTCGCCCAAGTGGACTTCACCGGTCGCGGCGACGACCGCGGACAGGGCTGTCTTCGGGTCGTCCGTCCGGTCGAGCGGCTGGCGCCGCGCGGCGGCGCGTTCAGTGAAGACGCGGGAGAGGATCGGCTCCTTCTTGTCCGCGTCCCACCGCTCCAGCGCGAGGACCGATCCGGCGTCCGGATCGGAGCGGAAGTAGCCGTAGGCGGTCGGGGTCCGCTCCTCCGTCCCGTCCGGGCGCGTCCCGCTCTTCATGCTGCGGAACTGGCCGGGCTTGGACAGCGGGCCGTACTGCTCGACGTACGCGGTGTGCAGGTCGCGGAGCTGTGCGCGCAGTTTCTCGGCGCGCTCGTCCTCGTCGTTCTTGCGGTCGAGCGCGCGCAGTTCGGCAGCGACGTCGCGGAGCTGCATCAGGGAGCGGAGCTGGTCGCCGCGGCCGTCGGACGGCTCCACCACGACGGGGTTGCCGCCGTTGACGTGCTGATAGAGCTTGCCGTCGTCGCCCTCGTAGAGGCGGCCGGTCCAGTCGTTGGCGTGCTTCTCCCGCGCGGTCTGGAGGAACACCGGCGGTCGGTTGTCGCCCTCGGGGTGGGACTCGTATCCGTTGCCGTTGGCCACCGCCTTGGCGGCGATCTCCTCCAGGGCGGCACGGAGTTGGTCGGCGGCCTTGGCCGGGGTGCCCTTGACGGTCAGGCGCGGCCCGTACGGGGACGACTCGGTGGTCAGCTCGCCGAGAATGTGGTCGGGGTGCTCAGTGAAGTACGCGTTGACGTGCTCACGGACGTTCCCGACCTTCCGCTCCGGGGCGTTGAGCCACTGCGCGTCCCCCGGCTCGTCTCCGTCAGCGCGGCGACGAAGCACGAGGACGTCGGTGACGACGCTGGTGCCGGCGTCGTTGAAGACACCGCTCGGCAGCCGCACGGCGCCGATGAGATCGCCGTACTTGGCGATCTGCTTGCGGGCCTTGTCGCCCTTGGAGTCCAGGGTGTGCCGAGAGGTGATGAGGAGCGTGATGCCGCCCGGTCGGGTCAGCGCCAACTCCTTGGTGATGAACCCGTTGTGCAGGCTCTCGGCGGGGTACCGTCTGTCACCGAAGGGCACGGACGCGAAGGGAACGTTGCCGATGCTCGCGTCGAATGTGCCGGGATGGGCGTCGGTCTCCGCGAAGTTCTCGTTGAGGACGTTCGCGTCCGGGTACAGCGTCTGAGCGATCCGCGCGGTGGTCGGGTCCAGCTCGATGCCGGTGAGGCGCGCGCCTTCGGGGGAGACTCCGAAGAACGTGCCGGAGCCGGAACCGGCCTCAAGGACGTCACCGCGCTCGAACCCGAGCGCCTTCAGGCCGTCCCACATCGCCTCAGCGATGGGCTGCGGCGTGTAGTGCATCGACAGCGTGCCGCGGGACGCCTGTCGCCACTCCAGGGGCGTCAGCTCGTTGGAGAGCATGGTGCGCAGTTCGCGGTAGTCCGCCCAACGGGCGTGATCCTGCGCGAACTTGCCGTATCGGGCTCCGCCCTGCTGGTAGCGCGGCTCCCTCTCGTTCGGCTCCGATGCGAACATGATCGGAACCGAGCCCCACCCGGTCCATCGGGCGAGGGTGACCTTCTCCTTCTCGGTGGCCGGGCGGTTGTTCTCCCGCTCCAGCCGCTTCAGGACCCGGATCGCCTCAACGTTCGCGGCAGCACGCTGAAGTGGGCCCTTGGTCGCGGCGTCGGCCGGGTTCGGCCGGAAACGCGGTGCTACATGTCGTACACCTCGTCCTGCATGGCCAGGAGATCCCGCATCTCCGGACTGAGCGTCTGCGGCTCCTCGGTCTCCGGCTCCGGCTCCGGCAGCAGGTCGCGCAGCACCATCGCGGTCGCGTCCGCCCTGATCTGCTTGAGCTGACCCGCCCGCCGCTCGTACTCCGTCGCGGCCGGCACGGTCTGCTCCAGCGCCTCCTCGGCCACCAGGATCGCCGTCTCGATCTCCCTGCCCTTGTTCAGGAAGAACTTCTCCGGGTCGGTCATCTCCGCCAGCTCCCGCGGCCGGTACCGCGTCCAGTGATCCCTGGCCACCTGGCTGTAGATGCTCACCATCAGCCCCTTCGTCCGTTCCGAGAGCCGCACGCAGGGCTGCCTGCTGCGCCTCGATCTCCTGGCGGGAGATGACCTTGCGATCGTCGTCACCGCCATCATTTCGTACTGACGTGCGCCGCGCGTCGATCGCGTGCAGCGCAGCGTTGATGGAGGCCAGCCGAGTGCGGGCCTTCGACCGGTCCGAGGAGTCCAGGTCGCGGTCGCTGGCCCGCAGCATCATCTCGCGGGAGAGTTCCTCGGTGACGCGCTGGAACTCGGCGAGCAGACCCTCGGGCACGTCCAGGTTGGCGCCCTTGCCGATCTTCCCCGTGAGGGGGTTGGTGTTGTCGGACCACCCGTAGCCGTGCCCCTTGAACAGGCCGTAGAGGGTCTGGCGCTCCTTGCTTGCCCTTGGAAAGCTGTCGGCGCGGCGGGAGGACTGGTACAGCTCGAAGAACATCTTCGGCACCCACACGCGGCGTCCGGCGCCGTACAGGCGCACCGGCTCGGTTGCAGGGTCGGTGTCGTAGCTGTCGACAACGGCGGCCAGGGCCTCGGTCATGCTCGGGAAGGAGCCCAGGGAGCCGCCGTGGCTCTGGCGCTGAGCACTCCAGCCGGCCTTGTGGCCTCCCGCATAAGGGGAGTCGCGATCGTGGTACGCGACCTTGCCGTACTCGTTGCCGTCGACCCGGATCGAGGCGCCGGACGAGCTGCGGAGCAGATTCTCACTGGTCTCGGCACGTCGGACGGTCTGCTCGCGGCCCTCGGCACCGCGACGGTTCTGCTCCTCGAAGAGGGCCTTCAGCCGCTCCTCCAGAGCCTCCCGTTCCCGGCCGCTGCTGAGGTTCCGCTTCCGGTGGAGGTCTTGGAACTCCTTGGTCAGATCCTCGTTGCTCTGCCCAGTCGGGTCGGGAGCGTTGCGGTAGACGTCGGCCTTGCGGTTCTGCCGCTCTTCGTAGACCGCGTGTCGGCGCGCGGACAGGATCTCGTTCTGCTCTTTGCTCAGGCGGGACAGGCGGATGGGCAGGCGCAGGAACTCCTGCTCCAGAGCGCCTTCGTCGAGGTCCTGGACGGGCGGACGCTGTTCGATGCCGCGGAGCTGCCTGGCCTGCTGCTCGGTCTCGGCGGCCTCCAGGCGGCTGCCCAACTCGTCGTGGAGGTCGCGTTCCGGGGCGAGGTCGTCGTCCCGGTTGTTTGTCGCCGACGGTTTGTGCGTGCGCCGCCGCGCCTCCAACTCTTTTGCGTAGGAGGAGAGTTCGTCATCGCCGAGGTCCTCGGGGCTGCCGTACGGGGAGAGCCGTTCGTTCGTACGGCGGCGCCGGTCGGCGTACAGGGCCTGCTCGTCCTCATTGAGGAGATCGCCACGTCGGGAGCCGTAGGTGCCGCGGTCGCTTTCGGAGCGGCTGATGGCCTCGCCGAGATCGGCGTCGCTCATCCCAGCGGCGCGCTCCTGAGGGCTCGGCTTCGTCTCCTGCTCGGCGCGCTTGTCCTCGTCGTCCTGGGCGATGCGGCGCCGGTCGAGTTCGGCCTCGATCTTCTTGAGAGCGGCGCGCGCCTTCTGCTTCCGCACAGGGGTCGTGGCAACCTCGGCGTGGATCTTGAGGTTGTCGCGGTGCTTGCGCAAGTCCGCGTCAGACATTGCGCGGAGCTTCTTGGTGTCCTCGTCGAGCCGTTCGGGGGTGCCGGCACGGGTGTTGACGTCCTCGTCGGTGATACGGACGTTGCGCCCCTGGCGGGCGAACGCGGCGAGGATCTGCGCGGCTTTGCGGTCGCGGGTCTCCGGCTTCCACTGGGTGCCGGTGACCCGGGCGTTCTGGATGGGCGACCAGGCGAGCTTTCCGGCGGCGCCGACGGCCTTGTCGTCCCGCGCGTTGTCCTTGATCGTGCCGCGGACGGCGATGATGCGCTTGCCCTTGTGGGTAGTCCACGCAAGGTGCACGTGGTCGGCCTGCGCAGGGTCGATGGTGGCGAGGTGATGGCGGGCGATGATCTGGTCCGCCGAGGACAGGCTGTCGCCGATGGGGATGTGGACGCCGTCGACCGTGGCGTGCCGATCGCCGTAGCTGCCGACCACCCGCCCGACGAGCTTGCCGTCCGGGGAGTACACGGTGACGTTCCCGGACGACCATGTCGTCCAGTAGCCGTCCACGCCGTCAACGGGTTCGGCGTCCTCCGGGACGCCCGCCGGCCGTCCGTCGGCGGACGGCTCGGAGGTCTCGTCCAGGCTGTCGGCCTCGGGCTCGGCCTCCGGGACAGGAGTGGGCTGTTCTTCCGAAGTCTCCTGAGTCTCGAACTCGCCGTCGGGCTCCGGGGTATCTCCCGTCTCGGGAGTCTGCTCCTCGGGCGCCGCGGGCTTCGGAGCCTGCTCCTCGTCGCCGAAGGGGCGACGGCGCAGCGTCTCAGCGAGCCGGTCGGTCGCGATGCTGTGCTTCGGCGGGTGCTCCCGATCCCACAGAGCACGAGCCGCCGTCCACTCCTGGTGGTAGTCGCGCCCCTCCGCGGAGCGCCAGTTACTGCGGTACTCGGCGAACTTGGGATCGGAGAAGTCGAGGGCGTTTCCGTCCTTGTCCTTCAGGGTGCCGACGATGTGCTCGGCAAACGCCGTGGCGTCGGTCTGCCGGTCGAACCACCACGGCATCTGCTGCCCCGTGCCGGTGGCGTGCAGGTACCAGTCGCCCTCGACCCGGCGGGCGACGAACTGGCCGCCGCCGACGAGCTTGAGGCGCTGCTCCTTGGCGAGAGCGTCGAGGTCTTGGGCGGCGCGCCGGTCCTGGTCGCTGCCGGAGACCCGCAGGGAGTCGGCCCGCTGGGTCCAGTTGGCGCGGACCTGATCCAGTGTGGTGAAGCGGTCGCCGGACTGAGCGCGCTGCTTCTTCGGCGCCGGAGCCTTCGCCACGGTGTCGTTCTCCGAGGAGGTACGGAAGTCCCCTACCGCCCGGCGGATGGCTTGCTCGGCGTCCTCGCCCTTCGTGGAGCGCCACTTCGGGAACCGGTCGGCGATACCGGGGTCGGAGAAGTCGATCGGCTCGTTGAACTCGCCCGGCATGATGTGCCCGTTGCGGACGTGCTCGTTGATGTAGTCGGCCGCCGCTTCGGCTTCCTCGCGGGTCGCGAAGTCGCCGACGTCGAGGTACCCGCCGGTGCCGGTGGCGGTGAGATACCAGCGGCCGTTGGCGTCGTCGCGGGTAGTCGCGAGACCGCCGGAGGAGGTGACTTGAAGGTCCTCGTCGCCCGCCAGGCGTCGCAGCGCTGGTGCGTTCGCGCCTGGTTGCTGGGCCAGGTCCAGGAAGTGCTGGCGAACGGCGGCGGTGTCCGCGAACCGTGCTCCGGCCGGGGCCTTCCGGTTCGGGAGGGAGGTGGCGTCGACCTCGTGAAGCCCGTCCTCGGGCTCGTCCTGGTCGTCGCCGTCGTCCGGGCCGTCCCCGGTGTCGTCGCCGATGTCGTCACCGTCGTCGTCGGCGGTGTGCGGCTCGTCGGAGGTGTCCGGGTCGCCGTGGTCATCGCGGGACAGACCGAGTCCGCGCCGCTCGTCGGAATCCCGACGCTCGTCCTCAGCCTCAACCTTGCGCTGGTTCTTCGTGGGCGCGGTGCCATCCGGTCGCGCGACCATGGTGATCCACTTGGCGCTGGTGCTGTGCCGCCGCCCGGTGTACGTGCCGTCGACCGCCTGGTCCTGGACAAGCACGCGGTCACGGGGCAGGGCCCGGACGACGCGGGCGAGCTTGCCCGACCACAACCTGGCGATACCGCCGGTCTCGATGAACCGGCCCTTGGAGTCCCTGGGGTGCAGGGCAGAGTTCCACGGCCGTCGCGCGGACTTGGTCTCACGGGCGCGACTCAGCTGGTTCGAGATGGCGGTGCGATTCAGCATGGCGCGGACCATGCACACCGCAGGTGGTTAGGGTCGCGTGCTCACCCGGAAATCGCATGGCTGCCAGCGGGGAGCCGCGCCTAGAGTCGTCAGTCGTGACCTACAAGTTTGGCCCCAACAAGCAGTGCATCAAGCGGGTGCGGGCGATCACGCCGACCCTCATCACGGCCGCCGCCGACACAGTGGCCGACGGCGTCGAGATTCCCGTGGAGCACGCCGACATCTTCCCCACCATGCTCGGGTGGTGGCGCTTCGCGAACCGTACGGCCGAGGGCATGCTCCTGCTCTTCGACAAGGGCTTCTCGGCCGAGGCCATGCCCATGATGCGCAACCTCATCGGGCACGCCTACGCAATGAACTGGCTCCTGGACAACGGGGCCGCCGGCATGAGGGCGCTCCGCGCGTACACGGAGGACGGCCAGCAGAAGCTGGCGGACGACGTGAACACCTTCTGGAAGTTGGCGGAGCCGGTCAAGGTGGACGTGACGCCGGTGGAGTTCGCCGACGCGGCCGACGAGAAGCTGCACAAGAAGCTCGTGGGCGAGCTGGCGGTCTTCCGTAACCTGCTGATCGCGTACGGCACCCCCGCGATGTACCCGATCTACCGGCACCACTCCACGTACTCCCACACGACGGCGCAGACGGCCTCCGCGTACGTCTCCGAGCGGAACGGACGACTCGGCTACCACGCCACCGCCCAGCACGAGACGGCCTCCGACGTCGTATGGGTGCCGGTGGCCCTGATCCAGGCGGCGAAGGCCGTCAGCCCTCTGATCAAGGGCGATCCGATGCGGAAGGTGGTGGAGCATGCCATCCGGGATCTCGGCATCCCCGATGAGGTGTTCGACTTCCAGCGCGTCGTCAAGAAGGGCTCCGTCACATCGTCTCCGTGAGGATGTGGATGGCGAACCAGCCGGAGAAGCCGAGCCAGCCCACCGCGAAGAGGGCTCGCCCTGCCTTGCTGGTGCGCGTGCGGAACAGGTGGCGGACGTACTCGGAGAGGGTGTCGCCGGCACGCTTGTTGGCCAGGGCGATGCCCTCGGCGACGGCGAACATCACGGTCCAGGCGATCCATACGTAGGCCCACATGGTCGGTCACTCCTCGGGGTCGGTGGCGTAACGAAGGCGGCAGCGGCAGTTGACCGTGAGGGCGATCGGAGCGAAGGGATCGCCGGGATAGCGGAGCTGGAAGCCGTCGACCGTGTACGGGGCGCCGACGGCCAACGTCTTGCCGCTCAGGGCCTTGTGCGCGGGGCGTACGCGCTCGTCGCCGCGGGTGATCCAGGTACGTGTGACGTCGGGGCCGGCATTCTCCGCTGAGGCGTCCGCGGCGCCGTTGACGGTGGCGACGGCGCAGGTCTCGGCGATCCGGGCGACGATGGCGGGCGCCTCCGACTGATAGAACCACCTGACCTTGTTCTCAAGGTCGTCGAGAACAACAGCTCCGTGCTGCGCGTCGAACAGGACGTTGGCAAGGTCACGGAGCATTGCGGCGACTGTCTCACCCGCGTACGCCGCGGACACCAGTGCAGCCGCGCCCGCGGCCGGAGGCACTGCGTTGGTACCGGCCAGCGCGAGCCCCGCCTTGCGGGCGGTCGCGGTCGCGGCCTGCTGAAGGATCGGGGTTAGCGTTGCAGCGGTCTCCTCGGCCCAGCGTGCAGCGCCGACGACGCGGTCCTGGTCGAGGTTGGCGTCGGCGTGCCGCACGTCGCCGTCGTTCTCCGGCTGCCAGTACCGAGTGTTCTTACGGATCTTCGGCGCGCGGAGACGGGCGAGTATGACGCCCTCCTGCCGTGCCAGAAGGGCGGTGACGGCTGCGGCCACGGCCATGGACAAGCCATCGAAGTCGTCGTCCGTGACCTCGTATCCGTGCTCCTGCGGCAGTGCCTTGGCCTCGATCCGGCCGCGGGCGGCGCTAACGTCTTCAGCGGCGTCGCCGGGAAGAGCGAGGGGGAGGCTGTCGCGAGCTTGTTCCAATGCGGCGGCAGCCGAGTCCGCGTGGGGGCCGGTGACCGACTCCCGTGCCGCGGCAACGTCCTCCGTGGCGTCCCCGCCAGCGGCCGGAACCTGTTCGCGGGCCTCGGTGACGGCGGCAGCCGCTGTGTCGCCTTGCCCAGCTCCGGAGTGCGGCAGCGGGGGAGCCTGCCCGCCCGGTGCGCCGAGGGCTCCGGCGGGGTCCTGAGCGACTCCGAGCGCAGCGGCATCCTGCTCGTTCGCGGGCACGGGCGCCTTCTGCGGACTGATCCACAGGGCGCGGGTATGGGGCACATCGAAGGGACGTCGGCCGGCGATCTCCCGGTACTCGTCCGCGGTGATCAGCCCGGCGTTCCACTCCTCACGGGCTTCTTGGCGACGCTGGCGCTGGGGGAACTCCAGGGCCTCGACGGTGGAGGTCTTGAAGCGGAGCTTCCAGCCGTCCTCCAGATCCATATCGAAGGACGAGGCGATCAGCGCGAGGTGAGGCAACTCGGTGTGCTGCCAGAAATTCCACTCTTCTCGGTCCGCATTCGCGTAGGTCCGCTCGCTCGCATTACCGACCACGGACTCCGGGACGCCGAACGCGCTAAGGATCTCGTCCTTGGAGGTCTTGGACAGCGTCTCGTAGTTCATGTCGCGCGGCCGGGTGCTGGTGTCGACGTAGTCGAGTCCGCCGGGCCCGCTGCCCACGACGACGGTCTCGCCCGCGTGCTGCGCGCCGGGCGCAAGCCGCTGCTGGATACGGTCGATCTCCCGCTGATCGAGTCCGTCGACGTCGATGCCGACAATCCCCGACGGACGCGAATCGTTGTCTATGAAGTTGATGTTGTAGGTCCGAGCCTTCACGTCCAGGTCGACGGACAGTCCCGCAGCCTCAAGTGGGGTGACACCACAGAACGGGTCGGTCGGGTGCGGGTCTCGGAGCCAGACCACACGGTTGGGAGTCAGCTCACGGACCCTCCCGTCGTACGTCGTGAACTCGAAGTGCTTGACGTAGTCACCGTGCGGGTCGGGAATCGGCTCCACCCTGTTGGGCGGGAGGAGATCGAGGCGAGTGATCGTGCCCGCCCGAGAGCGGGTGATCTCAACGAACACCCCCTTCTTCGACAGCAGAAGCTGTGCGGATAGGCGCTTCTTGAAGACCGTGGCCCGCTCCAGCGGGTTCGCACGGACGTTCAGGACGTGCAGGAGGGGATGGTCGGTGAGGGTTTCCGCGAACTGCCGCTCATCACCGCCGCGGCCGATCTCGACGGTGAGCGCACCAGGGTGCTTGGAGATCGCTTCGACCGCCTTGAACGTCCAGATCGAGCGCTCGTACCCCTCCTGGATCACCCGGTCGAGGTCCCAGCCTGCGGCGCGATTCTCGGTGCCCCACACGGTGGTGGTGCCCGCGTAGGTCATGGAGACGTACGAGTTGCCGATGGGCCCGGCGGACTTCTCTTCGAGCGGCACGGCCGGGCGCGGGACAAGGAGGCGGCGGAGGCCGGGCAGGAACTGGCGCGGCATCAGGCCCCCTCACTGGCCAGCCATATGCCTGTCGCGGTGATCCCTGCGCCGACCTCGACCCACCCCAGGAGCGGGAAGTACACGAAGGCGCAGCAGACGGCGGACGCAGCCACGACGACGCTGACGGCGGAGGCGACGACGCGAGCGATCTCGGTCCTTGGCGGAGCCAGCAAACGGAAGATCGCGAAGGTTCCGACCGCGGCCACGCTGGTACTCAGCACCGGGTGCATCGCACCCAGAGCGACGAGCACGACGAGGACGCCAACGGCGACGAGAACAAGTCCGGCGGCTTCACGGGCGAGGCGTCGCGGCGAGGGTGTTTCAGGCGGTGTACTCACGGCGCGCACGATGTGTACGGCGCGCGGTTAGTGTCGCGTGCTCGCCCGGCACCTACTCACCGAGGACGGCTGACCCCAGCCACATAGGCGCCGATGCCGCGCCGCTGGACCTTCTCGCCGGGGATGATCGTGGCGCCCTTCGGGGACGGCGGGACCTTGCGCTTCTTCCGCGTGGACTGGTCCCCACCAATCAGGTGGCGGTTGTCCACCTTCTCCTCGCAGTCCTGGCCCTTCACCTCGTCGTACGGGCGGCGGCAGCCCTTGCAGTACACCTCCAGCGCATCCACGCGCTGACCCGCAGCCGTCTTGAAGGAGCCGCGGAAGTCGGCGATGCTCGCGATGCGCGGTTCGACCTGGATCTCGGCGGCGACGACCCAGGTGTGCGAGAGGTCTTGGGGCGGCTCCGGGGACTCGGCGGGCTCGGCTGGAGGCGCGGGCGGCGCTACTTTGGTCTCCGCCTTCTTCACTGGAGTCTGTGGCGCCGGGACGGGCCGTGACGGGAACAAGGGCTCCTGCCAGAAGGCCCGGCCCGCAGCCGGTGATAGGGGAGCCGTAGCAGTCGCCACCCATTCCTCCGCGTTGCGTCGCTGGCGGGGTTGACACAAGGGCCAACCCCCCTTTCACAGCGCGGAACGCCGAACAGCCGTGATCTGTTACACCGAACCCCCAACCAAGATCATGTAATCGGGGCAGACGCGGGCAGGTCCTGTTCGTGGGTACCGGTAAGAAGTGCGAGGACTTCGTCACGGAGTTCCGCCATCACCTCGCTTGTGGGTGCTTCGACGGTCAGGCGGACGACGGGATCGACGTTGGAGGGACGGAGGTTGAACCATCGGCCGCCGCCAAGGGAGACCGTCAGACCATCGAGGTGGTCGATGAACCCGCGCCCATCGAAGGCGTTCTCAACCGCTTCGAGTACCACGGGGGCATCTTTCACCCGCCGGTTGACCTCTCCGGAGGAGGCGTAGCGCCGGTAGGGGGCGGTTGCGTGTGACACGGTCTGGTCGCCGTGGCCGAGGACGTCCAAGACGTGGAGGGCTGCCAGGGCTCCGGAGTCGGCGTGCCAGAAGTCGCCGAAGTAGTAGTGGCCGGACGCTTCCCCGCCGAGGGCGGCGCCGTGGGCCTCCATCGCGAGCTTCACGAAGGCGTGCCCCACACGAGACCGGACTGGGGTGCCGCCCGCTTCCGTGATGGCTTCGATGGTGCCGGCCGAGGTGAGCAGGTCGTGGACGACCGTGGCGCCCGGTCTGCGAGCGAGAAGACGTGCAGCCAACCAGGCAAGCAGCGTGCACGGCGGTACGGGAGCGCCGTGTTCGTCGAGGATGAAGCAGCGGTCGGCGTCGCCGTCGAAGGCGATCCCGAGATCGGCTCCGCTGGCGACGACAGCGGCCTGTAGGTCGGTGAGGTTGGCGGGGTTCATGGGGTCGGCGTCATGGTGGGGGAAGGTGCCGTCGAGTTCGAAGTACAGGGGGACGACGGTAAGGGGCAGGTCCTCCAGGAGGTCGGGGAGGACGTGGCCCGCCATGCCGTTGCCCGCGTCGATGACGACCTTCAGCGGGCGGATGCCAGTGAGGTCGACCAGGCCGCGCACGTAGTGGGTGTACGCGTCGTGGAGGTCTGCGGGGTGCACGCGCCCGGCGGAGGCAGGCGCCTGGCGGGAATGTGGGTGGTGCGGAAGCTGTCCGGTATGGAGGTAGGTGTGTATGTCCTCCAGCCCGGTGTCCCGGGCGATAGGGCTGGCCCCCGGGCCCACCAGTTTGATGCCGTTGTCCGAGGTGGGGTTGTGGCTCGCGGTGATCATCGCTGCGGGCAGGTCCAGGGTGCCGGAGGCGAAGTAGAGCTGATCGGTGCTGGCCAGCCCGAGGGTGATGACATCCGTGCCGGTCGCGGTGACGCCGGCGGTGAAGGCGTTGGCCAGGGCGGGTGAGGTGGGGCGCATGTCGTGGGCGACGACGATCGTCGTGGCCTCGGTGAGGTAGGCGAATGCCTCGCCGACGGCGCGGGCGAGTTCCGGCGTGACGTCGTCAACATGGCCGCGGATGTCGTACGCCTTGATCGGGTGGCAGCGGTGCATGATCCCCTTCTTCGGGTCTGTCCCGGTGGGATGGGTTCCCTGTGCAGGGCGGCGGGCTGGGGCGTTGGTAACAACACGGCGGGTGCTCTGCGTGGGGGTGGTGAGCCCCGGCATGATGGCTGTTTCTGCCGTCTTCTTGGGATGCACGAGGGACAAGCCGTATGACGACGAACACCGCTGAGGTGTCCAAGGGGTACACGCGCGACACCTGGCCGATGGCTTCGGGCGTACTGATCATGGACCGTGAGGAGAAGGTCCTGCTGGTGCACCCGACCTACCACAAGGACCGGTGGCTCTTCCCGGGCGGCGGGATGGAGAGCGCGCAGCAGGACACCCCGCAGCGGGCTGCCGCCCGCGAGGTCGCCGAGGAACTGGGCGTTGCGTTGCCGGTCGGCCGGATGCTGGTCTCGGACTGGGTGATGAAGGACGGGCGCTTCTTCGAGGAACTGGTCTTCGTCTTCGACGGCGGCGTGGTCGACGAGGAGACCAAGGAGAAGTTCCGGACGCCGGACGACGAACTGCGCGGGTGGGCGTTCCTGGACCCCGGCGAGGCGGTGGCCCGGCTGGCGCCTCCGGATGCCCGTCGGCTTCAGGAGGCGCTGGCGGCGAAGAAGTCCGGTGTCCCGGTCTACCTGGAGCACGGGCATCCCGCCCCGGAGCAGGTCACCGGGCTCGTCCCCTAGTTCCGCCCTTCCGGCGGGGCCGGGCGTGCGCGAGGACCAGGTCCGCGAGCGCGTCGGCGGCGTCGGGGTGCCCGAGCGTACGGGCCTTGGCCGCCATCTCCTCGCGCTGATGGGCGTCTTCGATCAGGCGTTGGAGGCTCTCGCCGAGTCGCTGTGCGGTGACGTCCGGCCTGGTGATCGCGATGGCTGCGCCGTGCTCGGCGAGGTACTCGGCGTTGCGGCGCTGCTCGTCGGCGGCCGTGGGCTCCAGAGGGATGAGGACGGAGGGCTTGCCGATGGCGGTCAGCTCCGCCAGGGTTCCGGCGCCTGCCCGGGAGACGACCAGGTCTGCCGCGGCGAAGACATCGGCGAGTTCGCCGTCGATGTAGGGCACGGGCCGGTAGCGGTGGCCCAGGTGCAGGTCGAGGTCGGCGGCGTGTCCGAGCATCCGCTGATGGTGGTCGGGCCCGCACTGGTGCAGGACCTGGCAGACCGGGAGCAGCGTCGGCAGGATGTCGGTGATGAGGGAATTGATCTGGGCGCTGCCCTGGGCGCCGCCGGTCACGTAGATCAACGGCAGGGCCGGGTCGAGGCCATAGGCGGCTCGGGCCTTGCCCGCGTCGCCGTGCAGCAGCGCGTACCGCACGGGGTTTCCGGTGGTCGTTGCCCGTTCGCGAGCGCGTCGCGGCAGGGCGTCGCGGGAAGAGTCGTGGCTGAGGGCGACGGCCGTCGCGACGCGGGCCAAGACGCGGTTGGCCAGTCCCACGGCTGTGATCTGTTCGTGCATAACCAGGGGGCGACGGGTGAGGGCAGCGCCGAGTCCGACGGGGACGGCGACGTATCCACCGGTGGACAGGACCACGTCGGGGCGGTGGCGGGCAAGCGAACCGGCGGCCTGGAGGACGCCGTAGGGGACGCGGGCCATGTCGGTGAGGGTGCGCAGGACGGCTGCCGGTTTGAGGGAGCGGCGGACCTTGCCAGTCGCGATCGGGCGGAAGGTGATGCCGTGCGTCTGGCAGATGCGGGCTTCGAGGCCCTGGGCGTCGCCGTACCAGGTGACGTTCAGCGTGGTGCCCTGTTGGTCGAGGCGCTCTCGGAGGGTCGTGATGGTGGTGAGGGCGGGGTAGGTGTGGCCGCCGGTGCCGCCGCCGGTGACGGCCAGGTTGAGGGTGCGGGGTGAGGTCATGGTTGGGGGCTCTCGTGGTCGTGGCGGTGCCGGCCGTGCGTGCCGGCACCTGCGTGAGCGATCAGGGGTCAGGCTGCTGCGGTGGGGTCCTGGGGGTGG
>NZ_JBXVPZ010000007.1:0-68119 GCF_057961495.1 Streptomyces sp. P5F9
GTCCTCGGGGTTCGGGATCCGGTGGTTCGGGGACTGGCGGTGCGGGGCCAGGTGGTAGAGCTCGCTCCCGTGGACCAGTCTGGCCACCGAACGCGGGTTCACCGCAAGAGGGCCCGCGGCCACCCGGTGCACGCCCATCGCAGGCGGGTGGCCGGTTGCCCGGCGGAGGGGTGTCTCCCTCCGATGCCGCGCAACCGCCGGAGGGCGCGGGTCCGGGCAGCACGTCACGGCCCCGTCGACCTGGCCGGCCACCGGACGCCGGATCACCGACGCAGGCCGCATGGCCGCCCAGTGCGCGGTCGCCGCAGGAAGGTGGTCGGCCCCCTGGCGGAGGCTCACGGCCCGGCAGTGCCCCTCAACCTCCGGGAAACGCGGGGCAGTTCGGAGCCGGTCCGGCGCCGGGAGCCGTAGGGCCCGGTGGAGTCGGTCCGTACTCCGGAAGCTCGCAGGCGCCCGGAGCCGTTCCGCCGGACGACGGCACTCGCCCCTACGACGGTCCGCAGTCGCCCGGCGTCCCTTCGCCGCCTGCCGACATGTACGGCGCTCCGACCATGGCCCAGTCCTACGAGCCGCCGTCCCGGCTGCCTCGGCGTCGGCCCGGGTCGCGTTCGCGGGACTGGCCGGAGGACGGCTCGGACGGCGGGCAGCAACCGTCTCCTCCACCCCCGCCGCCCCCTCCGGGGAAGCCCAAGGGCCGCCGGTGATCCACGTCTACGTCTACGTCGGGTGAGCCATCTTCGGTGCTCGGCGAGCCTTGCCCGGCACCGGGTGAGCCAGGGGCGACGTCGGCCGGTGTGCGGGTGGCGGCGTCCTCATGGGCCGACTGCCCGGTACCCGGCGCCCCCCATGCGGACGTATCCCTCGCATCCGGCCCCGTAGCAGTTCCTCCTCGCCCGACGACCAGCCGACTCCCGATCGACAGCACACTCATCACGATCACATCAACACACCTTCCAACCGTCCCTCAATCCACTCCCGACCACCTCCAGCCCATTCCTGACCACCTCCCCGCCCCCGCGTGATCGCCCCGTAAGATTCGCGCCACCGACCCGACACCCACTGTTCCGTGTCCGCTGGGCGGACCTCTGCGGCACAAGGCACTCCGTGCCGGATACGGTGGGTACACCATGAGCGCTTCGCAGACCTCTGACGTCCCCACTCTCCTCGTCAAGATCTTCGGCAAGGACAGGCCGGGCATCACGGCCGGACTCTTCGACACCCTCGCCGCCTACTCCGTCGACGTGGTCGACATCGAGCAGGTCGTCACGCGTGGCCGGATGGTGCTGTGCGCACTCGTGACGCCGCCGCCCGCCGGACTCGAAGGGGATCTGCGGGCCACCGTGCACAGCTGGGCCGAGTCGATGAAGATGCAGGCCGAGATCATCTCCGGCCTCGGCGACAACCGGCCGCGTGGGCTGGGGCGTTCGCTCGTGACGGTGCTCGGCCACCCCCTCACCGCGGAGTCCACCGCCGCGATCGCCGCCCGTATCACCAAGGCCGGCGGCAACATCGACCGTATCTTCCGGCTCGCCAAGTACCCCGTGACAGCAGTGGAGTTCGCGGTGTCCGGCGTGGAGACCGAGCCCCTGCGCACCGCCCTCGTCACCCACGCGGCGACGTTCGGCGTCGACATCGCCGTCGTGGCGGCGGGGCTGCACCGGCGGGCCCAGCGGCTCGTCGTCATGGACGTCGACTCCACGCTCATCCAGGACGAGGTCATCGAACTCTTCGCCGCGCACGCCGGCTGCGAGGACGAGGTCGCCGAGGTCACCGCCGCCGCGATGCGCGGGGAACTGGACTTCGAGCAGTCGCTGCACGCGCGCGTGGCACTGCTGGAAGGGCTGGACGCCTCGGTCGTCGACAAGGTGCGCAGCGAGGTGCGTCTGACGCCGGGGGCCCGCACCCTCATCCGGACGCTCAAGCGGCTCGGCTACCAAGTCGGCGTCGTATCGGGCGGGTTCACCCAGGTCACCGACGACCTCAAGGACCGGCTCGGGCTCGACTTCGCCCAGGCCAACACCCTGGAGATCGTCGACGGGAAGCTGACCGGCAAGGTCACCGGCGAGATCGTCGACCGCGCGGGCAAGGCACGGCTCCTGCGCCGCTTCGCCGCCGAGGCGGGCGTACCGCTCGCGCAGACCGTGGCGATCGGCGACGGTGCCAACGACCTGGACATGCTCAACGCGGCCGGTCTCGGCGTCGCCTTCAACGCGAAGCCGGTCGTACGGGAGGCCGCGCACACGGCGGTGAACGTGCCGTTCCTCGACACCGTGCTGTATCTGCTGGGCGTCACCCGCGAAGAGGTCGAGGCCGCGGACACGCACGACGAGGACTGATCCCGGACGACTTTCCATACCTTCGCTTCGGGCCCGGCACCGCGCGGTGCCGGGCCCCTTGTCGTGCCTGTTGTCGTGCCTGGTCAGTTCCGATTGGCGTGCGCGGTAGCTCCGACTACCCGGACACGTGGACTACTCCGACGGCGCCCAGTAGTCGTCCAGCGTGGCCACGCCCGGCTCCAGCGCCTTCCAGGAACCGGTGAAGGACAGCACGGCGAAACCGGCGGCCGCGAATCCGCGTTGCTTCAGCCATGCGCGGGCCTCGGTGCTGCCCGTACCGGTCTCGGCACCGGTGTCCGCGCCGGGGAGGACCTCCGCCAGCCCCTGCACGCTCGGGTTGTGGCCGACGAGGATCACGTTCCGCGCGTCGTCCGGCGTCTCGTTCAGCACCGCGATCAGCTCGCCGGGCGAGGCCTCGTAGAGCCGCTCCTCGTAGACGGTTTTCGGCCGGTGCGCGAGTTCGTGGACGGCGAGCTTCCAGGTCTCCCGGGTCCGGACCGCGGTGGAGCAGAGGGCCAGATCGAAGGGGATGCCGGTGTCGGCCAGCCTGCTTCCGGCGGTGGCCGCGTCCAGGCGGCCCCGCTCAGCGAGCGGCCGCTCGTGATCGGTCACCTGGGGCCAGTCGGCTTTCGCATGCCGGAAGAGGACGATCCTGCGGGGTTCTGCGACGCTCATGGGATCCAGCTTCGCATGAAACAGGCCATGGGGCGCGGGTAGTTGACGGGGCGGCCGCGCGAGTGCTTCGCGGGTGCTCAGCGGGCTATGAGCTGCTGCACGCGCTCGAACAGATGGGTGATCATCGGGTCCGAGGCCGCCGCTTGCGCGTCCGTCGGGTTGAGCATCATCACGAGCAGCACGACGAACGCGAGCGCCGGCAGGGCGAGGGCCCACCACGGCAGCCTGATGTCGACGCCGCCCGTGGTCGCCGGGTGGGGCCGGGTGTGCGTAGGGGCCGACATGGATGCCTCCGCTGGTCTCCGAGTGGTCCGCGATCCGCTTCTCGCGGTCACACCATCGAAGTTACGGAACGCGCGGCCCCCAACCCATCCGGAGATCCACCCACTTGACCCTGAGCCTCACCCCCTAGGGGATGGTGGGGACAACCCCACCATCGGCCCGCGGAGGCACGTTCAGGGGCGCACGGTCACGGCGAAGCGATCGTCGCGATGATGGCGATGACGATGAAGATGGCGAAGAACGAGCCGAAGACGATGAGCATCTTCCGCTGGCCGTTCTGAGGGTTCGGGTCGAGCACTGGCATACGGCCAGTCTCGCACCCTTCGTCCGCACCGGGTCCGCCGGGGTGAGGTCGCGCGGGGTGAGGTGGACCCGCGCGCGGGCGGGCTCAGCGGGCCGCCTCGTCCTCCACCGTACGGTTGCGGCCCGCGAGGACGCCCACGGCCATCTGCGGGATCATCAGGCCGGCCATGAGGGCGATCGGCAGCCCCCAGCCGCCGCTGTGCTGGTAGAGCACACCGACCAGGAGCGGCCCCGGGATGGAGATCAGATACCCGGTGCTCTGCGCGAAGGCCGACAGCTGGGCGACGCCCGCACCGGTCCTGGCCCGCATCCCGACCATCGTGAGGGCCAGCGGGAAGGAGCAGTTGGCGATGCCGAGCAGGACCGCCCAGGCCCAGGCACCGCCGGCCGGCGCGAGGTACAGGCCCGCGTATCCGGCGAGGCCGCACACGCCGAGGGCGATCACGATCGGGCCCTGCCGGGGCAGCCGGGTGGCCAGCCGCGGGATGACGAAGGCCAGTGGCACGCCCATCACCATGGTGACGGCCAGGAGCAGCCCTGCGGTGCCGGCGGAGACCCCCGCGTCCCGGAAGATCTGCGCCATCCACCCCATCGTGATGTACGCGGCGGTGGCCTGGAGCCCGAAGAACACGGCGAGCGCCCACGCGGTACGGCTGCGGGTGATCCGCAGCACCGGCTGCGCGTGCTCGGCCTCCCGCGCGCGGGCTCGCGTCTCCGCCGAAGTCCCGGACGCGGGTGTCCCGTCGGCGGCCCCCCGCGCGCGGGAGCACTGTTCCCCGGCCGCCTCCGGTCCGGAGGGCGCCTCCCGGTGTCGTACGAGAGCGATCCACGGCAGTACGGCAGCGGCGGCCAGGGCTGCCCACACGGCGAGGCCGGAGCGCCAACTGCCGCCCAGGGCATCGGTGATGGGCACGGTGACCGCGGCGGCGGAAGCCGTGCCGAGGGCCAGGGCCATCGAGTACAGGCCGGTCATGGAGCCGACCCGGTCCGGGAACCAGCGCTTGACGATCACCGGCATCAGGACGTTGCTGACCGCGATGCCCATGAGCGCGAGCGCGCTGCCGGCCAGGAAGCCTGCCGTGCCGCCTATGTAGGGCCGTACGAGCAGGCCCGCGGTGATGAGGACCATGCCCGCGCAGACCACCGCGGCCGGGCCGAAGCGGCGGGCGAGGCGCGGGGCCATGACGCCGAAGACGGCGAAGCACAGCGGGGGTACGGAGGTGAGCAGTCCGGCGACGCTGCCGCTCATGCCGAGCCCGTCGCGGACCTCTTCGAGGAGAGCGCCGAGGCTGGTGATGGCGGGGCGGAGGTTCAGCGCGGCCAGCACGATGCCGAGGACGAGCAGACGCGTCGTCCACGCGTGCGTGGACGCTTTCCCGGTCTGCTTACCGGTCTGCTTCCCGGTCGGCGCCGGGGAGTCGCTCACGGCGGAGCTGCCGACATTCGTCGCGGACTTCAGTGTCCGGGTTTCCTCGCTTGCCATGCCGCCCATCATAGAATGATGGGATGATTGGTTGTCCATCCCCGGGTGGCCCGCTCCCGCCCCGCCCATGCGAAGGTGTGCCATGCCCCTGAGTCATCCCCGTCGTTCGGCGCTGTCCGAGCAGGTCATCGCCGCGCTGCGGAACCAGATCACCTCGGGCGAGTGGCCGGTCGGCTCCCGGATCCCGACCGAGCCGGAGCTGGTCGAGCAGCTCGGGGTCGCCCGCAACACGGTCCGCGAGGCCGTCCGCGCGCTCGCGCACAACGGCCTGCTGGACATCCGCCAGGGCTCCGGGACGTACGTCGTGGCGACGAGCGAGCTGGCCGGTGTGATGCACCGCCGCTTCGCGGACGCCGACCCCCGGCACATCGCCGAACTCCGCTCCACGCTGGAGTCGTCGGCGGCGCAGCTGGCGGCCGAGCGGCGCACCGAGAAGGACCTCAAGCAGCTGGACGCCCTCCTCGTACGGCGTGAGGAGGCCTGGGCATCGGGCGACACGGAGGCCTTCGTGACGGCCGACGCGACCCTCCACATGGCCGTGGTGGCGGCCTCCCACAACGACGTCATGACGGCGATGTACGCCGACCTGGGCGAGGTGCTGCGGGAGTGGCTGCGCGCGGACGTCGGCGAGGAGCTGACTCCGGAGACGTACATGGACCACACGCGGCTGGTGGACGCGATCCGCGCGGGTGACGCGCACGCGGCCGCCGAGGAGGCCGCGGGCTATCCGTTCGTGTGCCGCCCGGGGAGGCTCAGCTCGCCCGCTTCTGGTGGCTGACCCACACCGCGCGGACGTCCTCCCAGCAGCGGCCGGTGAGCCGTACGGTCTGCGCGGGTCCCGCGTCGGTCGCGATGCCGTCGCTGTCGATGTCCCACCAGCGGTCGCACTCGATGTGCAGGCTGACGCGGTCGGTCCGGGGGTAGGGGTTGTGGCAGTACGCGATCACGTGCGAGCCGTGGACGGCGGTGCGGCAGTCGGCGCCGAACAGCTGGGGTGCGGTCGGTTTTCGGGCCTCCACGCGTGCGTGGGGCATCGCCTCGTACGCCAGGGAGATGACGAGCGCGACGGCGACGGTCACTGGGGCCAGGCTGCGGGACAGGCGCACAAGGGGAACCTCCTCGGCAGTGCTGGGGAGGGAATCGCGTGGTGAACGCGTAATCCAGAGTGCGCAGTTGTGCTCCGACCCCGCCCGGCCGGAGGGGCCGAACGGGTGACGCCCCGCTCCCCGCGCGGTGCGGGAAACGGGGCGTCGACGCCGTGGGAGAGGCCGGGCCGGAAGGTCAGGCTCCGATGGCGTGCAGGCCGCCGTCCACGTGGATGATCTCGCCCGTGGTCTTCGGGAACCAGTCGCTCAGGAGGGCGACGATGCCCTTGCCGGCGGGCTCCGGGTCCTTGAGGTCCCACTCCAGGGGGGAGCGGTTGTCCCACACGGCGGCCAGCTCGTCGAAGCCCGGGATGGACTTGGCGGCCATCGAGCCGAGCGGGCCCGCGGAGACGAGGTTGCAGCGGATGTTCTGCTTGCCCAGGTCGCGGGCGAGGTAGCGGCTGGTGGCCTCCAGGGCGGCCTTGGCCGGGCCCATCCAGTCGTACTGCGGCCACGCGAAGGACGCGTCGAAGGTGAGGCCGACGACCGAGCCGCCGTTCTGCATCAGCGGCAGGCAGGCCATGGTCAGCGACTTCAGGGAGAACGCCGAGACGTGCATGGCGGTGGCGACCGACTCGAACGGCGTGTTGAGGAAGTTGCCGCCGAGCGCGTCCGGCGGCGCGAACCCGATGGAGTGCACGACACCGTCGAGGCCGCCCAGCTCCTCGCCCACGACGTCGGCGAGGCGCGCCAGGTGCTCGCCGTTGGTGACGTCGAGCTCGATGACCTTGGTGGGCTTGGGGAGCTTCTTGGCGATGCGCTCGGTCAGCGTGGGCCGCGGGAACGCGGTCAGGATGATCTCGGCGCCCTGCTCCTGGGCCTGCTTGGCGGCGTGGAAGGCGATGGAGGACTCCAGCAGCACACCGGAGATCAGGACGCGCTTGCCCTCAAGAATTCCGCTCATGGTGATCAGTGACCCATTCCCAGTCCGCCGTCTACGGGGATGACGGCTCCAGTGATGTACGAGGCGTCGTCCGAGGCGAGGAACCGCACCGTCGCGGCGACCTCCTCGGGCTGCGCGTAACGGCCGAGCGGCACCTGCTTGACGATGCCCTCACGCTGCTCGTCGGTGAGCACCTTGGTCATGTCGGTGTCGACGAAGCCGGGCGCGACGACGTTGAAGGTGATGTTCCGCGAGCCCAGCTCACGGGCGAGGGAGCGCGCGAAGCCGACCAGGGCGGCCTTGGAGGCGGCGTAGTTCGACTGGCCGGGGCCGCCCATCAGGCCGACGACCGACGAGATCAGGATGACGCGGCCCTTCTTCGCGCGCAGCATGGCGCGGTTGGCGCGCTTGACGACGCGGAAGGTGCCGGTGAGGTTCGTGTCGATGACCGAGGTGAAGTCCTCCTCGGACATGCGCATCAGGAGCTGGTCCTTGGTGACACCGGCGTTGGCGATCAGGACCTCGACCGGGCCGTGCTCGGCCTCGATCTCCTTGTAGGCCTGCTCCACCTGCTCGGTGTCGGTGATGTCGCACTTGACGGCCAGGAAGCCTGCCGGCGGCTCTCCCGAGCGGTACGTGATGGCGACCTTGTCGCCGGCGTCGGCGAACGCACGGGCGATGGCGAGGCCGATGCCCCGGTTGCCTCCGGTGACGAGAACCGAGCGGCTCAACGGATCACCCTTTCGATAGCGGTCCTGCACGCCTGCCCGGTACACCTGGTCGACAGGCGGCTTTATCGAAAACCTATCGGTCCGCCCCGTCCGGCGGACAATCGGGCACCGACAGTGGCTTACGGGACTCGCTGTCGGGTCCCTACAGTTTCGACCAGCGCCGGTGTGCCTGCGCCAGCTCTGCGCACAGTGCGTCGAGCGTGGCGTCACGGAGCGCGCCGCGGTGCGCGAGGATGTTCCTGGCCTTAACGAGTTCCTTCAGCAGGCGCAGTTCCTCGCCGGGAAGGGCCAGGCCGCCCTCGTGGCAGGCGGAGAGCAGGGCTCCGACCTCCAGTTGCGCGAAGGCTTCCTCAGGCCGTGTGCGGTAGTCCGGGGGTGGTCGCTGGGCATAGGTCTCGACGAGGACGTCCAGGGGCCGGGTCGCGTGCCGAGCGCCTATGCGGACCAGTTGCTCACGGGTGTCCTCGATCCACGGGAACACCACGCGTTGCTGAGCCTGCCCCACCAGGAAGTCGAGCTCGGGTGGTACGCCCCTGCCGCGGTCGGCGTACCAGACGGCGGGATGCCGACGCAGCCTGCCTTCCCACGACTGCAGCACACCTCCGGACCAGGCGGGGCGCAGCCGTGACCCGGGGCGCCGCCGAGTTCCGGCGTTCAGTGCGGCGTCGGGGCAGGCACCGGCCCGGACGATCTGTTCGGCGTCGAGGCAGGACCGCAGGGCAGCGTCGAGTCGGCTGGTCCTGCCGTCCCAGGCCACGGCCAGCCGCTGGGCGAGCACCAGGTCGAACCCCGCGATCTCGGTGACGACCTCCTCGCGAACGGCGCCCCGGACGCGCTGTCCGACGTGGCCCTCCGGGCCGTGCACCCGGGCGGACGCCACCACCGTCGCTGTGTCCAGGCGCCCGATCGTGCCCCACCACCAGCACACGGCCGTCGTCGCGATGTCCCTGTCCAGTTCGTCGGTGAGCGTCTCCGGAATGTCCCGCAGCCGGGACACGACAAGCAGTCGCGGACGTGCCTGGGGCGGCAGACCCGCCTCCTTGACCGCGGCGGACAGCGAGTGGAAGAGCCGCAGGACGGCTCCGCCCCGGCTGCCGCGGGGCACCCCCAGGGCGGTCTGCCCGGGGTCGTCGGGTTCCGCCCAGGCCCGCAGGCCGATCACCGGCTGCCAGCGCTGAGCCGGGTCCGTGAGCCGGGCGACGACCTCGCCGGGGTCCACCGCCAGTTCCTTGCCGAGCCGTTCGAAGACCTCCGGTACGGCCTGCTCGCCAACAGCCGGGCGGGCGGCGCGCACCGGGCGCGCGTCGGACCAGCCGATGTCGAACTCGTCGTCGAAGTCGAGGTCGGGCAGACCGCCCCACTCCTCTTCGTCCCCCTCCTCCCATGGCACCGCGTCGTGCCCGGCCGGCCAGGCCGCCGACCCGCCCGAGCCGGGGCTCCGCGGTGCGGGCACTGTCAGGACGGTCGGCGGGACCACGTCGAGGCGGTCGGGCATGCTAGTGAGCGCGGCCCGGTAGAGCTCTTCCGCCTGGCCCGTGTCGACCAGTTGGTCGGGCAGCAGCCAGAGGCAGTTCAGACCCGCCGCAAGGTGGGCGGCGATCTCGTCGAGCTGCGATCTGACGCCGGGCAGGTCGATCAGTGCCGGGTCGGGCCGGGCCGTCGTCACCCGCTCTCCGCGGCTCGCGCGCGCACCGCCCGGAAGGTGAGCGAATCCAGCGCCATTCCCCCGTCCGTCTCGTCGATGACGTTGAGTTCGTTCAAGCGGATCAGCCAGTCCTTGGTCTCCTCGGGGGAAAGGCTGGTGGCCGCCTCGACGTCGTCGACGGGAACGCCCTGTCCTTCCTCGACGTACGCCGTCCACAAGGTGAGCAAGGAGAGGTCCCGGTCGTTCAGGCCGGACTGCCTGAGGTGGGCGGCCACGTTCGCGGGTTTGGCGGTGACGGTGCGAATGTGGTCGAGGGCGTCGTCGAGAGTCGCTCCCCGCAAGGAGACGTCGGCGACGGCGACCTCCGTCCACAGGGGCCAGCCGGAGGTGGCGTCCGTCAGCCGGCGGCGCTCCTCGCGCGAGACGAAGGGGCACTCGGGCCAGGCGCGCAGCGAGTCGGGCGTCCAACGGCGCGGTTGCAGGGTCCGCACACGCAGCCGCCGCCCCTCGTCGGTGGCGCGCAGCGAGCCGACGGACTCGGCGTCGGCCAGTACGAGGACCGACCGGGTCTGCTTGTTCTTGCGGCCCTCGTTCTGTGGCACGTGCTTGTCGGCTGCGGGCCCGGCGTGCTCGACGCAGAGCTGCAGCCCCTCCGCCAGTCCGTCCACCGGTACGCCCCGCAGGTCGGCGAGGACGACGTGGGCAGTGCGAAGCCGAGCTGCGGCCGTCAGGACGGACCTGAGGTCCTCACCGCGCTGCACCCGCACCACTTTCACCCCGCGCCCCTCGGCGAACGCGGATACGGCCTGAAGCACCAGGTCGGGTCGGTGCAGGTCCGTCGTGGACACCAGGGACACGCCCGGTTGGGCGGCTTCGTGGAGCTGACCCTCGGTCAGCGGGCTGTAGCACTGGACGCCGCTTCCGCGGTCCCGGCCGAGGATGCGCCGTGCGGCGCGCGGATTGTAGTCGTACGGAAGCCCGAACTCCGTCTCGTGGAGCTCGGTCTCCAGTTCCTCCTGCGTGCCGAGCATGTTGACGACGTTGGGGCTGCGTACGGCGAAGCGCGCCCGGTTTCCCAGGCGGATGAGCAGCCCGAGCCCCACCATCTCGTTGAGGTAGATCTCGGCCTGCTGCACCCCGCACTCCTCGAACCCCTCCGACCAGGCGTCCCGGGCGAGGTCGAGCAGTTCCTTGGCGCTGTAGTCGCCCCGGTAGCCGTCCTTCAGGCTCTCCAACGCGATGAGGAGCGCCAGAACCCGATAGCGGTCCTCCAGGTTGATGGTGAACCGCAGCCTCTCGGCGATCCGGCGCCGGAGTGTCTCGGACGCCGCGACCTCCTGGACGTCGTCCTCGGAGATGGTCGTCGCGCGGTCCGTGGCCGCGTAGGGACGCGAATACAGGGTGCGTACGAGTTCACTGCAGAAGATCTGCACCAGATTGGCCTGGTAATTGGTGATGGCAAGGATCCGCCAGACCAGCTCAGGCCTCTCGAACACGTAGCCGAGTGCGGCCATCGGTTCGGTGACGAGCCGGAGGGAGGCCTGTTGGTTCAGCGGGCCGACAAGGACGTCGGGGCCGCCGTGCGCGGTCGAGACGTTCGACAGCGCACCGAAGCGCTGGACCTGGTGGAGACCGGCGAAAACGACCTTGAAGCGCCGCTCCGAATGCTCCATGAGCTGCTGGAAGCGCTTGACATTCGGAAACGTCGACTCACCGCCCGCCCGAAACGTGCGCCGCGAGTCAGCGGTCAGGAAGGCGTCGGCCTCGTCCGCGAGCACGAGCAGCCGCCGGGACTCGTCCTCGTCCAGCCATTCGCCGACCCGGCGCGCTATCACCTCCGGACCGGCCTGCTCCGACACCTTGTTGCCGAAGACACCCCGGCGCTTGAGCTCGTCCGCGAGCAGGCTCCAGATCTTGTCGGGTGCTTCGGCCTGGCCAATCTCCGCCTTCAGCAGGTCGAGGTACACAGCCACGTAGTTGTCCGAACGGCGCGGAAAGATCCGGGCGACCCGGCGCAGCAACGCGGACTTGCCCAGCTGCCGTCCGCCGTAGAGGAAGAGACCGCCACGCGGGTCCATGACCTCCCGCATCTCCTCGTCCCGGCCGTAGAACACCTCTTGGGGGACCAGTCCCGCGACAAAGGGCGTGTACGGGTTGTACGCGGCCCAGGGCAGGGTGACGCGCTGAAGCGCCCGGAAGCTGCCCGGGGCGGCGGCTGCCATCCAGCCCACCACCGCCGGGTCCACGACCAGCGCCTGCTGTGCCCCGGCCCGGGCCGCGTCCGCCAGTCGGCGCCGCCCTTCGACACCCAGTGGATGCAGGTAGAGGACGATGTTGGCGTCGACATCGGCGTCCTCAAGGTGGGCGAGCGGACCGTTCGCCCGCTGTTCCTCCCAGATCAGCTGAACCGTGTACGACGTGGCCTGAGAGCCGAGCGCGGCGACGTATCCGGGGCGTTCGGCCACCCTCGCCCGCACTCTGAACCGGCGTACGCCCTGCGTGCGGGTCTCGACGACGGGCTGGCCGTGGGGCTCCAGGCCGAGCAGCCGCAACACCCGTGGGAGGTGCTGCTGCCATTCGCTGTTGCGTCCGTGTCGTGTGCACAGCGCTTTCCATGACTGCAGACCCAGATCGGCCGCCTCTGTCAGCTGGGCGCCCGACCCGTACCGGTTCGCCCACCAGCCGGCGTCGACCCCGTCGCCACCCGGCCGCGGCGCTCCCGGGCCGGCCAGCCCGGCGAGGAACACGCTGAGCTCCTCGCTGTCGTCCTCGGGCCGTTCCGGCAGTTGCTTGCCGCCGCGGACGAGGGCCAGGAACTCCTCGGCGGTCACTGTGTCGCCCTCACCGATGAGCTTGGCGATCCGGTCGTAGTAGGAAGGGTCGAGCAGGCCACCCGCAGCGAGGCGTAGCTGCTCCAGTTCATGGCGCTGTCGGCGCGTGGACTTCTCCACGAGCTGCGACAGCTCCTGCCGAAGCGCTTCGAGCTGGTCCACCGCATGGCGGTGGCGGCCGGACTGCTCGCCGTCCGCGAACTCCTGTAGCCGTCCGGTGAACTCCCGCTCCTGATCGGGCGCCAGCAGATTGAGCGTGCGCATCTGGGCGAGCAGGCCTGCCGCCTCCGCGTGGCGCCGGCGCACGGTCTCCCGCCAGTTCTCCTGCGCCTGCTGCACGCGCCGCTCCGCGCCTTCGACCCATTCGGTCTCCGGTGCCCCATAAGCAGTCGGGTCCTGTCGTGCGGCATCCACGAGGGCACGCGCCAGGTGCAGGTCGCCCCGATTGAGATAGCTGCGCAGCGCGTGTTCGGCGTCGGGGGGCGCCATGAGCGCCGCCATGCGCCGGGCGGTGCGCGGGTCCTGCAGGTCGGGCATACCGATGCTGTCGCGTGGCAGGTCGGGCAGTAGGAGCAGGCTGTCGGTGGTCGGGCGGGGGCGACCGTCCTCCCTGGCCAGGCGGTTCTCGGAGCCGTGGTGAGGCACTTTGCCGTCGAGCCAGCGGTGGAGCAGTTCCAGCGCCGCGCCGCCCACGCCGGGCGGCGGCGGCACGTCCCGCAGTCCGCGTCGTGCGGAGGCGAGTTCGGGAATGCCCGACGGTGCGAGTCCGGCAGGCCGCAGCAGATTGGCCGCCACCGCGTCCGCCTTCGTCAAGACGTCCGCCACGGACCGGCAGGCCGTGTGCAACTGGCGCAGGGCACCGGCGGTTATCGGTTCCTTGGCCTGCTTCGGGGTGCGGAACCGGCTGTCGGCCTGCTCGATCAGCCGGTCCACCTCATCGGCGCTCCGCAGTTGCTCGGCCCGGGCTCGGAAGGAGATGGAGGGCAGCGGGCCGCCATCGACCCACTGGATGACGTCGCCCAGCGCCGAGTTGAGCTCCCCACCCGAGCCGACCAGGTCCTGCAGCACCCGGGTGGCACGCTGGTACTTGGTTTTGCGCTGGGAGAGAGAGCCGAGCAACTGGTGTGCCTGCGTGCCGAGTTCCTCCCGCAGGTCGTGGTCCTGCGGGGCGTCGTCCGCGTGGGGTGCGCCGGGGTCAAAGAACCGGCCGTTGCGCACCGCGGCCACGAGGACGGTGAGCAGTTCCTGCCAGGGCTCGGCCAGCCCGGCCGGCGGCGAGAAGTCGCTGACCAACGCATGCGGCCAGCAGGCGGTGAGCCCCGCCCGCAGCGCGGCGACGAAGGCCACGAGGTAGGCATCCCGATCGCGGGAGAGCGGGGCGCCGTCGATGTCGTGCGTGATCTGTACGTCGGTGGCCTCCGACTCGGTGACGCAGTCGAAGGCCGCGGCGGCGAACGCGAGCGACCGGGCGCGCACGTCGGGCTCGGCGGACGCCTCGGTCAGCCAGTAGGCCTCGGCCAGGCGCCCCGATCTCACCAGGAGGGCGACCGGCGGTTCCTTGCCCGTCTCCCATGGGGCGGCCGCGTCCCAGTCCGCGTCCGCGACCGAGGGCGGCCACGGCTCCTGCGCCGGGGTCACCTCGGGCTGCGGGGTGTCCCCGGGAGAAGTCTCCTCGACGGCTTCGGAGACGGTGCCAGGAGTGTCGACCGGGACGGTGTCCGGCACGGTGGCGTCCTCGGCGTCCGGCGCTTCGACGGGAGCGGCCGGGTGTGTCGTGACGGTCGAGCCGTGGGACTCCGGTGCCCGTTCGGCGTCCGCCGCGGGAGAGGCGGGTGACTCCGATCCGTCCGCCGCCGGGGACACGTCGGGGGCCGCCGACCGCTTTCCCCGGCCGGTCGGGGTGGGCCCGGGGACGACGGCCTTCTCGGTGTCCATGACCACGACCGTCCCGGTGTCGGCCACAGCGTCCGCCGGGGACTCCACGGCGCCCTCGTGCGCCGGGTCGGCCACGCTGTCCGTGTCCGCCTCGTCGGCCGGCGGGACCGCCGACGACGTGCGACCGGAGGCGGCAGCGCCCGAGCCGGAAGCGACCGCGCCGATGGCCGTACCGTCCCTGAGCGTGCTCTCCAGTTCGTCGATCTGCGCCCGCACCCGGTTGCGCAACATGGTCAGTGTCGCTGCCTCGTCCGGTTCGACGGCAGCGTCGATGAGCACGTCGTACGACTCTGCTCTCTCCCGCAGAGCAGCGAGTTCGGCCCGGGACTTCTCCAACCGGGCACGCTCGGCGACGAGCCATGCGTAGTCGGACTCGTACGACCAGTCGACCCCCTCGTCGGCACACCGATCGGCGGCGCGGTCGCGCAGACCGACCCACGCCGTCACGGCATCCGTCAGATCGCGTGTCACCGCGGGGCGCCTGCCCGACTCCACCGCGTCGGCAGCACCGCGCAACGATGCGGACAAGTCGCGGCCGGCATCGCCCAGTTCGGCCAACAGACCGTCGAGCGCCGAGCTCCGCCCCGCGCGGGACACCGGCACCGACTCCTCACCCTCGGTGTTCTGTTCACCCCCGACACCCTGCAACTCTTCGACCGCGCCGACCGATTCGGGCTTCCCTGCTGTTGTCACGACTCTCCTGAGAAGCTCGGCCGGGTTCGAGGGCGGCTGCTGGTCGGCTGCCTTACGCAACGTGTCGCCATGGATCTCGGCCATGCGACTGGTCGGTGTCTTCTGCCTGTCGGGAGACAGCAGCCCGTACAACGCACAGCGGGCGAGCGGCGGTTCCAGGACCCGGAGCATGGTCTCGAGTTGCTCGGGAGTCGGTTCCTCGATGACGTCCGTGGAGCAGCCGTAGTCCTCGATCAGTGCTCGGCACGCCCAGGTCAACCCGCAGGAACCCGCCGAGTGGAGCTGCGGCTGTCTCGCCCTGGCGACCCAGACCCGGAAAGCGTTCACATCACGTCGGGTAACCGGCGCACGACTGCCGCGGTCATGACGGCGTCCACAGGACTGCTGGCGCAGACAGTGATGCAGCGTCAATAAGCTACGGATTTCAGGCTCGTCCAGCGACGAAAGCCAGGTACGAAAATCAGTCCCCCACCCCTGCATGGCGTCATCATGCCACTCGGTGTTCACCATGTGGACCGTGCCCGAGGCATTTCCTCACAGGTCCCCGGCCGCCCGGTCCGAAATCCGGTGGACACCGCATGATCGGATATGCCGTGCTTGACTGCGGCCTGTCCGCCGCACAGAGAACACGTCGATCAGCGATAAGGGAGAGCATCCCGTGGCACACGGCATCGATCCTACTTTTCTTGCGCTACCCCTACGCGCCCTCGCCGACGCCGCCCTCGCACGCGCGCGTGCGCTCGGTGCCGAGCACGCGGACTTCCGGTTCGAGCGGGTGCGCAGTGCGTCCTGGCGGCTGCGGGACGCCCGGCCCGCCGGCACGTCGGACACCACCGACCTCGGGTACGCGGTGCGGGTCGTGCACGGCGGCACCTGGGGGTTCGCGTCGGGCGTGGACCTGAGCCTGGACGCCGCTGCCAAGGTCGCCTCGCAGGCGGTGGCGATGGCGAAGCTCTCCGCCCAGGTGATCAAGGCGGCCGGGTCGGACGAGCGGGTCGAACTGGCCGCCGAGCCCGTGCACGAGGAGCGGACGTGGATCTCGTCGTACGAGATCGACCCGTTCTCCGTGCCCGACGAGGAGAAGGCGGGGCTGCTGGCGGACTGGAGCGCCCGGCTGCTCGCGGCGGACGGCGTCAACCACGTGGACGCGTCGCTGCTCACCGTGCACGAGAACAAGTTCTACGCCGACACCGCCGGGACCGTGACCACGCAGCAGCGCGTCCGGCTGCACCCCCAGCTGAACGCGGTGTCGGTCGACGAGTCGAGCGGCGAGTTCGACTCCATGCGCACCATCGCGCCGCCCGTGGGCCGCGGCTGGGAGTACCTCACCGGCACCGGCTGGGACTGGGACGAGGAGCTGGCGCGGATCCCCGAACTGCTCGCCGAGAAGATGCGGGCGCCGAGCGTCGAGGCGGGCCTCTACGACCTCGTCGTCGACCCGTCCAACCTCTGGCTGACGATCCACGAGTCCATCGGCCACGCCACCGAACTGGACCGCGCGCTCGGCTACGAGGCCGCCTACGCCGGCACGTCCTTCGCCACCTTCGACAAGCTCAACAAACTGAAGTACGGCTCCGAGCGGATGAACGTCACCGGCGACCGCACCGCCGAACACGGCCTCGCGACCGTCGGCTACGACGACGAGGGCGTCGAGGGCCAGTCCTGGGACCTCGTCAAGGACGGCACCCTGGTCGGCTACCAACTCGACCGCCGCATCGCCAAGTTGACCGGCTTCGACCGCTCGAACGGCTGCGCGTACGCCGACTCCCCCGGGCATGTGCCGGTGCAGCGCATGGCCAACGTGTCGCTCCAGCCGGACCCGGCGGGACTGTCCACGGAGGATCTGATCGGCGGGGTCGACCGCGGGATCTACGTGGTCGGCGACCGGTCGTGGTCGATCGACATGCAGCGCTACAACTTCCAGTTTACGGGTCAGAGGGCATACGCGATCCGGAACGGCCGCCTTTCGGGCCAGATCAAGGACTTTGCATACCAGGGGATCACACCCCAATTCTGGGGCTCCATGGAAGCTGTCGGAGGCCCTCAGACGTACGTGCTAGGAGGGGCTTTCAACTGCGGAAAGGCCCAGCCAGGTCAGGTTGCTGCCGTGTCTCACGGATGCCCGTCCGCACTGTTCCGGAGTGTGAACATCTTGAACACGACGAACGAGTCCGGCCGCGACTGACGAGACGACCGCACACGCCTCGAAGTCTGCACCAGGTCGACACGCGAACACAGCGAACCGCCTACCCCACGTCGTCCCAGTCCTCGGTGTCTCCCTCTGTGGGAGCCAGCGAGGGCGGGACGATAAGGCCTTTGAAGGGCTCCAGCTTCAGCCCGAGGCGGTTGTGGATAGTGCGGGCACCTCGATCCATGGCCCGGCGCACGAGGTGCCCGTAGACCAACTCCGTGGTTCGGGTGGTTCGATGCCCCACCCACGCCGCGATCTCGAATAGCGGGATGCCGGCGTGAATCGCTTCGGAGACGAAGAAGTGCCGGAAGCTCTTCGGGGTGTAGTGCGGAGTACCGGCCAGCTTGACCGCCGCCTTGAACTGATCCAAGAACCAGTCATACGACGGGTGACGGTCACTCAGACGCGGAGACTCGAAAAACCAGCCCCGGTCTCCCCAGGTCCCGAAAGTATCGATGTGGTCGTTGAAGATCACGTTGATGGATTCAGGTACCGGGGTCCTTCGAGTCTGTTCAAAGGCTCGATGTTTCGTACCCCTCTTCACACCGCGCCTGTAGCCGGAGATCTCCTGGCACCCGTAGGCCGAGACCTGGTGATCCACAGCGAGGATGCTGCTGTCCCAGTCCACTGACTCATCCGAGAGCGCCAGCGACTCGCCTGGACGCGTCCCACATCCGGCCATTGCCCAGAAGCCCGCGCGGATCAGCTTGGGAGCTTCCGCGATGATCCCCAGAACCTCTGCCATGGTCGGGATGTCCTGGTCGGTGACCGGAGTCAGTTGCTGTGCCGAACGCCGACGAGGGTTCGCCTTCTTGCACGGGTTGCGACCGATGATCTCGGCCGCTACCGCGTAGTTGAAGACGGACGACAGGACATTCTTGCGTCCCGAGATTCCGGTTTCCTTGTAGCCCCGCTCCTTCTGATCCGCCTCCCACTCCTGAATGATTGTCGGGCTGATGCTGCCGACGGGCTTACTCCCGAAGAAGGGCCCGTAGTGGTTGTCGTAGACGCTCTGGTAGTTCCTCTTCGAGGACTCTTCCAGGGTCCCCGCCTCGACCCATTCGTGCCAGATCTCTTCGAACGTACGCTGCCCCGACTTGGGGTTGATGTACGTCCCTAAGTCCTTGTCCCGCTCGACTTTCACCGCGAACGCTTCGGCGTCTTCGAGCTTCTTGAACGACACCTGACGGGGCTTGCCCGCTCTGCCTCCGGGCTCCCGGTACGACACCCTGTACGGCTTGTGCGGGCACGTCGGTTTCTTGCGTCGAGGGCAGGAGCAATCTTCCTTCTTGATCGTCGCCACGTTTGTTGAACCTCCACATGTTGATTGGTTAGTGACGCATCGTCAGACTAGCCCTGTCGCATGCGCACCTCAACCCAGTTGTGCAGATCGCGAGTTCGGAACCGGACATGCTTGCCGACCTTGAGGTACGGGATGCCCCAGCGCCTGTATGAGTCCATGAGGACCCGCTTCGTCACGCCGAGTTCTACGGCCGCCTCATCCGGCGTCATCAGCAGGTTGCTGCCGCCCCTCACGGACCCCACCGCCGCCGGTCTCTCTGCGCTTCCGCGTAGAGCTGTCGGGACTGTGCGAGGTCCTCGGCGATGCCGGCAGCAATCTGGGCGGCACCCGGAGTGTGGCCGGAGCCGACGTACCGCCAGGAGGCATCCGTGCCTGCGTCGGGGAGATCCGGACCACCGACGTGGTGGGCACGTTCGGCACGCAATGCCGCGTAGGTCGTCGAGTAGCAGCGGGACTTGGTGAGGACGTGCCCGCGAAAGCCCAACGCGTGCGCCCAGGCGCGGAGGCGCAAGGGTTCAAGTTCTGGCAAGCCGCCGAGCCGCCAGCACATGCCCATGAGTGCCCGAACGTGTTGGGACAGGGGAAGAAGTCCGATCTCCCCGTAGGAGGTGATCGGGCGGTCCGTGCCTCCGACGTCGCCGACGCTCTTCGAGACGTACTTGGCCACGTACGCGGCGACAGCTTGGTCTGTGGTCGGTCCGTCATCGAGTGCAGGGCGTATGGGGTGAACGTCGAGTTGCCTGCCCCAGCGTAGGACCCGCTCCCCCAGGCCCGACACGTACAGCGTGGAGACCTCCACCGCGCGAACAGCCACACGCACTACGCCCTCAAGTACTTCCGCAGTGGCCCACGCCGGCGGAGCAGTCTCGGGTCCCTCTGGGCCGTCGACACGGATGATCGCGTGGAAGTGGACGGCACCGCGGCGCTGGTATTCGGCGACCTTGGCGAAGCTCAGCCGCAGGTGTTCGCCGAAGCGGGATTGCGTGATGCCCGCCGCTGTGGCGAGGTGGCGGCGGATAGCTCGGGTGGTGCGGTTCCAGAGTTCCCCCGCGTGCGCGTGCCACAGCACGTGCCCGGCGTAGTCGTAGCAGTCCGGGCAGAGTGGCTGGCCTACTGCGGATGTGTTGGCCGCGTGTACCAGGCCGCAAGTCAGGGTGCGTCCGTGTTCGCACCGTGAACCAACTGCATGGGGCCGGCAGAGGTCTCCGGTACCTGTCACTCGATGAACAGCACCGAAAGACGGAGCAGTGAGGGTGACGAACAATCGTGGGTGATCGGCGACTGTAGGCGGAGTTCCCTTGCCGCCGAGGAGGCCCGACCTGACGAGGTGGAAGGTGTCTCCGGAGTGCAGGCGCGAGCACGGCGGACAACGCGTTTCACGGCGGTTGCGGCACCGCACCGGCAGCCGCCCGGCAGGTTCTTCGGACGTGTCGTAGTGCCGCAAGACCTGCCCTGTGTCCGTGTCGAGCACTGTCGTATGGCCGACCAAGTAGATCGGGTGAGCACAACCGCCAGTGGCCTCGATCTGTTCGAGCCAGCGGGGAAAGCCCGGTTCGTTGGCGAGACGTATCAAGTCCCGTTCGGTGTCGGTGAGTTTGTGGAGGCGCTCCGCCTGGTGCAGTACGGAGCGCCGCGCGTCAGCAGTGGTGAGCGACATACAGGGGCGGTGACCTTTCGGTGCGGGCAGCCCGGCAGACTGCGGCGACGTGGCTGTGCGGGTGGCGCTGCACGGTGCTCCTAAGGAGTCGAGGGCTGGGGACGTGCGATCAGGAGTGCGGGGAGCACATGCCGACGAGGACGCCCAAGAGAACGATGAGGACGAGGAGTTTCAGGTACCGGGGCACGGACGAGACCTCCCTTCAAGCCACGGCGTACCGAGTGCGATCAGTAGTTGCGCCGCCGACGGTCGCGGCAGCAGATGCAGCGCCGGAGGTGTCCTCCACGGGTGCGCTGCCGAGCACGGCGGCAATACGGACAGCGGATGTACCGACGAGGCATGGGAAACGCCCCTGTCTGAAAGGGAGCTGGTTACACCACGAAGCGGTCGAAGACCCAGGTCACCAACTCGGAGACCATGAAGAAGGCCGGCGTCTGACCGAGGTAGAACCCGAAGAGGCCGATCAGTACAGCGACCCACCACGGCACCTCTCGCGAGCGGACCAGCAACACCGTGATCACGCCGAAGAAGAGCACGTAGGACAGTGCCGCACCATCACTCATGGCTCTCGCCTCCCGCTTCCAAAGCCCCAGTGAGGGCGGGGAGTTCAGGGGTTCGGTGCGCGTTGAGCGCTGCGTAGTGGCGTACGTCGTTGGGAGAAAGGAGCATCGAGCGCGCCCGCACCCAGTGACCGCCGACCGTGGTCACGGCGACTCCCTTTTCGTCCTCGGTGATCGCCTGAGCCACGGCGATGGCGTCGGGCGACAGATCGCCTAGAGCCATCTCCGCCGAGGCTTCGTCGTTGACCCGATGACAGATCCGGCCGCCGAGTTGGGCGCGCAACGCCGTGACACCGGGGCCGAGTTCGGAGCCGAAGCGCTGCGCTGCCACCACGAGATGAATGCCGAGAGCGGCACCGAGCTGAGCAAGGCGCAGCAGGGCTGTGGAGCACTCCACGGCTTCCTTGCGGCCGGCCAGGGTCGCGCCGCCCAGGTACAGTTCCGCGATCTCGTCGACCAGGACCACGATGGGCACGGGCCGTTCGTCGTCGCCGAGATCCCAGACGGAGCGGACCCCTGCCGCCCGGCACATGGCCATCCTCAACTCAGCTTCGCTGATCATTGCATTCAGGAGCCCGATGGCCTCCCGTCGGTTGGTCGCCAGCGCGGAGAGCCGTTGGACGAAGAGGGAGAACTCCATCCCGCCCTTGCAGTCGATTCCGACGAGGGCAACGGGCTGTGCGCCCAGGTGCGTGACGAAGGCCGCCAGCAACGTGGACTTCCCGGACTGCGTCGCGCCGACCACCAGCCAGTGAGGAACCTTGCGCAGGTCGATGGTCCACGCCGAGCCGTCTCCGGTCCGGCCGACCACCGCCGCCATGAACCGTGGCGCCGGGTACATGCGCTGTACCGGATCACCTGCGAGCGGATCACGCGCGGTCGCGACAATCAGCACTTCACCGCGCTCCGGCGAGATCACCCGTACCGAGTGGACCCGCCAGGCATGGATGATCGCCTCCGTCACGGCGATGAACTGCGCCGGAGTCTGGCCAGGATGCAGACGCACCCGGACCGACAGACCGCAGCCGAGCCGGTTGATCTTCGGCATGCCCAGACGAGGGGGCACCGGCCGCAGGGCCATCCCGCGCACCATCACGTCGCGCCCCACCATTGTGTAGCGAGGGCGCCGGACGACCGCCAAGTCCGTGTTCTGGCACAACTGCCGCCAGGTGAACCACATCCGGCAGACCGTGACCGGAAAACCGATCACGTACCAGGTCCACGGCACGTCACCGAAGCGCCGCAGCAGCTTGGGTTCCCAGTACGACTGCGTCAGGAGCCCCACGCAGACCAGGGCCGCGAGCGTCCAGACGATCAGCGTTGCAAGCATCAGTGATCACCGCCCGGGCGCTGCTGATCCCGTTGGTCGAGCATCTGGAGAACCCGACGCCCGTTGTCTGCCACCGAGTCCGCATGCGTGATCACCAACGCCAGGATGGTCTTGACCGTCTTCGGGTCGCGCAGAGCGGTCAGCAGTGACTGACAGCCGGCGAGGACGCGGAGGTCCCGCATCATCGCGTTCACCGTGTCGTCGTCTCGGAGCGCCACCAGTCCTCACCACCCTTCTCCCGCGCGAAAACGAAGCCGGCCATCTTGGAGGCTTCCGCCGTGTCCTGTGCCAGCCGTTCCAGAGAGAGCAGGCGGGTACCTCGGTCCATGGGCGTGAGGTCGATGATGTGAGCGATGGTCGCCAGGCTCATCAGACGGTCGTGCAACGCCTGCCAGTCCCAGTCAGGCGCTAAGGCATCTACGGCCATCAGGCCTCACCTCCCGAGGACTTCGCCCGCCCCAGAGCGACGCCGCTTGCGCCGGGCACCCCATCGGGCGTGATGGTGGAAGCGCGGAACGACGTCCCCTTACGGCCCTCGATCTCCCAGGCCACGGCCACCAGGTCGACGATGCTCACCCGGGTGCCTTCCGCGATGCCATGCGGTTCGTTGGGCACAGCGACCTCGATCACGTCCGCACGCCGGTTGTCCCGCTGTCGGACAGAAACCCCCACGACGTAGATCACATTGCCATCGCGATCCCTCCTGACCTCCCCTGTCTCTTGATTGACCCTCGGTTCAGGCGGGACGACGCACATCAATGCGCCCAGTCGTCGCACGTCAACCGGGATGGTCTGCATAGGCACTCACGCCTCTCAGCTTGATCCCCAGAGTTCACGATATTTGCAATCGCATACTCATTCTGATGAGTAGCGAGCATGACTCACGACGGGTCGACTTGGCAAGCACTTAAGCTGACGAGTGCGGGACGGACATGCCCTAAAGTGCAGGGCAGCCCGCCGAGTCGCACGCTGCCGCAGGGAGATTCAGAGCATGCCTGGAGACATCGTCCGGCCGAGCGCCATGTACAAACAGCTGGCTGATCGACTTGCGGAAGCAATCGCCGGCGGGGAGTACGAGCCGGGCAGCATGCTCCCGAGCGAGACCCAACTCATGGAGCGCTACGGCGTCTCCCGCCCCACCGTGCGCTCAGCCATCGCGGAACTCCGCTCCATGGGCCTGGTGGAGAGCCAGCACGGCAAGGGCTCGTTCGTACGGGTACAAGGTCTCCCCACTGCCGTCATTGAGCGCACGATCACCCGCAGCGGCAAGCGATTCGCCCTCGGATGGCCCGGCGAGGAGGTGGAGTTGCCCGCCGTGACCCGAGGCGAGGCAACCGGGATTGCAGGCACGCTGTTGGAGCGCAGCGACGAAGCCGTGTTCATCACGGACCGCCTCTTGACCGACCCAACGACCGGCGCCAGAGCCGCTCACCGCACACTGATCCCGTTTGCCGTGGCCGAGCAGTTCCCGGCGCTGGCCAAGCATCCCGATGCCGAACCGGCCGACATCTACGCCGAGTTGGCCGCCGCCGGCCACACCCTTACCTGGACCGAGACCGTCACCGCGCGCACCGCCCTCCCCGAAGAGCGCGCCGACCTCAACCTGACGGACGGCATCCCGATCCTGATCACCTACCGCGTGACCGCCTCCGAGGACGGCCGCCCGCTAATCCTCGAAGAGCTACGCGTCAGCGCGGACCGCGCGCGACTCGTGTACAAGGTCACCGAAGAGCAGCCCTCAAAGACGCATAGGTGAATCGGTCGTAGCCCACCCTGAGCGGCTGAGCCCCTGGCATCCTGGTACCCCTACGCGGTGAGCCCCATACGAAGCAGCGAGGAGCCAGCGCATGGTGCTATGGGAAGCCTGCCTGTGGGGCCTGCTCGGCTCTGGTCTCGTGGCAGCGTTGAACCTCTCCACCCACATCCAGAGGGCGAAGGGTTTTCCCTGGAAGCCTCACGGTGACCTCGAACCCGGTCCCTACGCCGTCGCCGTGGGCCTTCAGTTAGTACTTGGTATGGGGTTGAGTGCCGCGTTCGCTCAGTCGGGCCAGGTGTCTGGGCCGTTTGGGTTTGTCGTGGTCGGCGTCGCCGCGCCAAAGATCCTTGAACAACTTGCCCGCCAGGCAAGCGTCGTTCATGGCTCCTCGGAATCCGCTCCGGATCAGCTGTCAACCCTCCGGCCAGACTTGGAGCGGGGCGAAGTCCCCACGGTCAGAGAGGATTCGGCAACCGAGATTGCCAGTTCTGCATCGGAAAGCGGGGGCTCCGATGCGCGCTAGCTCCTTCACCATCCAAGTCCTTGGGTACCTTGCACGCACTGAGCCGGCACTAGCCAAATCCTCGGCCCGAACAGCGCAGCGTCCGAGCTTTTTGTCACGGGTGCGTGTCGTACTGGCTTTCAGCGAGCGCAGTTCGACACCCCTCCCGCACAAAGATTCTCTGGCTGACATCAAACTAATCGGCGCCCGTCTTGATTACATCAATCTGGCTGGCACCAGGCTAAATCGCTCGCATCTGATCGGCGCTCATCTAAACCACGCAAACCTGAATGGCGCTCGCCTGAGGATGGCCAACCTGACAGGAGCCCAGTTGAACCACGCCAACCTCAACCAAGCCCTGATGGACCATGCCAATCTGACCGGGGCTCAGCTGGCCAACGCACATCTGACTGCTGCCTCGCTGCGCCATGTCCATTTCACCGGCGCCAACCTAGCCTTCGCCAACTTGACCGGCGCACAGCTGAACGGCGCTGACCTGAAGGGCGCCAACTTGACTGGCGCACAGTTGATCGACGCGATCCTGGTTGACGCCGAGCTGAACGGCGCCGACCTAAAGGACGCCAACCTGATCGGAGCCAAGTTGAGGGGTGCGAATCTAAAGGGCGCCGATCTGACGGGCGCTCACTTGGATTCTGCGGACCTGAGCTTCGCCGACTTGGCTGGGGCCCGACTCGATGGCACGTTCAACGTGCACATGGCAAAATTGGCCGGAGTGCGTTGGTCGCTGGACACCGGCTGGCCCAGAGAACTGCACGAAGCTATCGGGAGCCGCTCCCTGGAGATCGAATCGGGAATCTTCCGTATCCAGGCGAACGAAGAGCGGCATCTTAGGGCCGAGGCAGGTTCATCGGCAGCGGCGTAGCAGGCTCCATCGCGCGGTCTGCTCGACTGCCCTCCTCCGGCGGGATCAGCCCACAAGCTCTACGCGATGCTCTAGGCCCTGCAAGACTTCACGCCTTGCTGTCCGCTTGAGGTCTGCTCCACCGACCTACGCGCCAAGGCCGATCGGTCTAACTCCTCTCCACTTACTCAAGGGCGCGCCTCCGGCGCGCCGGACGGCCAGGCTCTCCGGCCGGGCTGCGGCGTGGCCGCCGGTCCCGTCCGGGCACCCGCCGTCCGGCACTCATTCCGCCTTTAACCACAGAGAAGCCCGTCAGCGATGTCCGGCGGGGCTTCCACCGAGTACTCAGCAAGTGCACGTGTACGCGTGCTGGCGTGCCTGAAACTTCGCCGGCGAGATCCCCGGGGCGTACTTCTCCAGGCGACAGCCCGAACACATCACCCACTGATGGCCGCTCGCGTCCTCTTCCACGCGCACCTTGCCCCGCCCGTGAGTCCGTAATGGACGGCCGATCGTCTTCCGCCTCATCCAATGGCCCTTCTCCACCTCAGTGCACCAACCATGATGCGGGAGTCAACCCCCGTAGGGCTAGGGGCAGTCAGCTCCGAGACTTTAGCCAGCCACTTTGGCCCGAACCTCGAAGATCATGGCCCCAACGTCGCGCTTTAACGAGCAGGTCCACAGACTGCCCGACGCACTGGAAGCTTTCGGAGCCATGATCACTCGCGCCAAAGCAGTTCACGGCCAAAGCCGCTCCGCCGACCTCGTGCCAGGGCGCACCCTGCGGACTGAGGGTTAAATTCTGCGAATCCAGCGATCAAGCCGCAGATAATGTGTTGTGATACCCATCATCGCCATTTTCGGAGGACGCGTGACTAGAAGACCCAGTCAACATCGAGTGGCATCAATTGCGGTTTCATCGGTTCGTCACATATGGAACACCCTGGGGCATGCAGTCGACGAGATCAACGAAGATTACGGAGAAGACCTTCTGGTGCAAACATGCCTAAATGATCGAATGGACCCGTCGAGACTATGGATCCAGGTCAAGGGAACAGAAAAAGATCTGTCGAATACGCGAAAGGCTCTTCCATCCATCAGTCTAAAGGCAGAACAAATCATGCGCTGGGCGCGAAGCGCGGACCTGGTGGTCATAATCCTGTGGGACATAAAAAATGATGTCGGATACTACACGGTGCCAGCCGGTCACTTCGACCACGTCGATCTAAGCGAGGCGCGAGATGGCCGACTCCCTCTGAAATTCTTGCGCGACCGGCCGTTCAACACACTGACCGCCGATCATCTAGCTTGGTCCGCAAGGATCAGACACACAAACAGAGCGTTGCAATCCGCTCTTATGAATCGAGAGGATGCCGAGCGGGCCAACAGCGAGGAGAACGTAGTTTTCTTCCACGGAGTCATTGCTGCACTTCTGGTCGACTTCTCGGTGGACGTAAAAATAGCAACGCCCGACGGAAGCTGGACCGAGGAGTTCATGGAGGCCATCAAAGAATCAGCTAGAAATTCCGAGGCGACAAAAATCGAGAACATCGCCATGCAGGCTACGATCCAGGCTATTTTCAAGATGATATCTCTAAATTGCGCAGGAAATGGACTTCCGGCCACTCTAACGGAAGAGCTTGCATCTTCTCTATTTTCATCCATCTTCGAGAATGCGTTGCGAGAGGTAAGGATTTCGGGTGCAGACGCTAACCTCAAGCCCAGCTAACACCAACAGGCGAGAGCAGCGGCAGCAAACCTGATCCATCTGGATGCGTCACCACCGCCAGAACCGAAATCTCGGCCGCTAATGTGATCGCAAACACCGGAAGCCCAAAAGAGGACCCTTCACGGACTGGCGATATCCTACCAGTCGACCATGAGGCGTTGACCTGCATATATATCTAGTCCAGTACCGAAAGAACCTCTGGAGTTGTTCGCGGAGGGAGAGCACTCTCCAGTCAAGGCGCCTCGATTGGGTATGGAGGCCTATCACTTGCATCTCTCAGCCACCACTGCCCGGATCTATCGCAAAAGCGGACCGTGTACTCCACCGCTTCAGGAACCGCGATACGGTTCCCTGACGCATCCAGAAGCCACGTCGGTACATGCATAGCAGCGTGTTCCTTTAGCACCTCGCGCATCACTGCCGGCTGCGGCACCATGTTCCTGTTCACGGTCCAGGTCTCCGCCACATCGGCGCCTTCGCGTCGGATATCCAACAGCTCAACGCGGAGCACTGCTTGGTCACCATTGTTTGTGATTTTTACGGCCAAAGATCCACCAGATCCACGAACCGTCACAGTCACCAAGGATGCCTCAGCGACATTCCTACGCTGCTGCGCCTGCTCCATCTTGACCTTGTCGGCCAGCTCCCGACGCTCCTTCTTCAGCGCCAGAACATAGCTGGCTCCGGACACCCCGGTGCCCAAGGCTCCGGTCACCACGCCAAGGCCGAACATCCACCAACTAGTCGCCATGATTCAACGCTACGGCCCCAGGTGCCTGCGCCTGCCGTAGTTCACCGCACGGAGCCGGTCTTGAAGCGAAACCGATGCGAGAGTTTCGCCAGTTGACATACCCAGGGGGCTCTGCCGACCTACGCTCATGCTCATGAGCAATGTCATTGCTGTCTTCGCCGTTGTGATCAGTCTCGCGGCCCTGTACTTCAGCGGAGTGCAACTGAAGCTCAACAGACAAATTCGTAAAGAGACAACCGATCCCTACGTTGTGCCCGATATTCAGCCTCGCGCTGGAGGGTCGGGGCTGCTCGTTTTTACGTTGGAGAACATCGGGCCAACAGTCGCTCGTGACGTGGAAATCAGCGTTAGCCCCCCTCTGGAGGGTGGAGAGCGCGACGACTGGGACGAGAGGATCGCACGGGCTATCGGGCGCAAGATCCCGCATTTCCCCCCGCACCGCCGGTTGGAGTGGTTCTTCACGTTCGGCGGGCGATTTTTTGAGAACCCTGATCTGCCACGCCAGTACACGATCACGGTCAAGGCTGTAGGCCCCAGCGGCCCCGTCGAACCACTGACCTACATCATCGATCTTGACGTGCTGCAAGGCACAGCGTTGGACAGAGAGAATGTAGTGGCAAAACTCGACAAGATCGCTAAGGGGATCGAGAGTCTTCCCGGTGGCTAGCGCGACTCTACAGCCGATCAAACTCATCAGGGCCTGCCGATATTCGGTAGCTGGCGCGACCAGGCCGCAGGCGCCCCGCCCTACATCGAGCTAGGCCCGGTACCGACTTGCACTTAATTCGACCATTGAGACTCCGCTGGTCCCTCGATTTTTTTGGACTCTAGTCGGCTACCTTCTCTTCCTTGAACGACCCACGAACCCGTTGAGGTTGGGGCTCACGTCATTGATCTCAACGTACGCAGAGTAGAGACGCGGTACTAGGAAAATGAAGATCACGAGGACATAGGAGCTGATCGCGGCGGAAAGAGCTGCCCAGAATCCATACAGATGGCCAGTCTTAGTAACGCTCACATTCATTCCAATGACCAGCGAGGCTACGTCAAGCGCACAAAGCAGGGAGCCGGTGAGGAGGTGTGCCGCCGTCTCATCAAGCATTCCCTTTTCTACCTCGTAGCGGCTCACGTCAGATGAGCCCACCCACTCTTTGATTTTGAGCCTGAGAGTAGACAGGTGCGTGAAAGCGCTCAGCATCCCCCCAGCCAATAGAGCAACCCCGGTTAGCAGTGCCCCAGGTGTGGAAAGGTGCCCTTTCCTTAGCCACATAAGCACGAATACTGCTACTGGGATAAGGAGCGCCAATCGCGCCGCTACATCAGGGCGGGGAGGCGTTTGCCTGCCGTCTGTCAAACCCTTCCAGTGGCCACGCAGGACTGGAATGAAGTTGAACCGACTAAACAAATCATGCCTCCCCCTCGGCTAGGAGACGGGCCAGTCGATGCCCACCTTCGCCGCAGGTTGGAGCCCCAGTGCCGTCTCTCTCACTGCAGCATAGAACCTGGGTGTGACATCGGGGTGGTCCTCGGACAGGCGATACGTGAACACATCCGCCATCTGCGTGGGCTTCACCCGCTTCACCTGGCCGTCAGGGTCCTCGATCTGCACCCAACCGTCGTCAAGGTCCATGTCCGCTATCTGCGGACCAACGATTGCCGCCAACTGCCTAGCACCCTGCTCGTTGGTGATACCTGCCTCCTCACCAACCTCCGATTGCCTATTACTCCGATACCAACCCTGTACGACCCGTAGAGCCTGTTCCATCCGACTCGAAACCGCGAGAGACGCCGTAATTTCCACGTCCTTCACTGCCCGAGTCCTCCCGACAGTAATCGCATGGCGCACAAGAACAAGAGTTTGAGCATGGCCTTCACGGATCATCTCCGCAAGGCGTTCCTCATCAGCTAGGGGGGACACGGATATGCGCCACCAGGCACCTTCATTACTGCCCTCCGTGGCCCCCTCGCGCGACTTCTTAGTCATCCATCTGACGAGTTGCGATACAGGACACGAGCGACCAATCGTCTCAACAGCAATAATTCCCGTATCGCCTTCATCAGGAAAGGAAAAGACTACTCGAAATAGATTACTTGCAGCTTTGTCCTTAATGTCGGTGTCACTTTCGGAAGCATCTCCAATCGCCTTCTCATGGCTGCCAAATTTACCGGCCCATACTGTAGCCCGGATCGTATTGTCAACTATCTCGACCCCTTCGACGCGCAATGCCGGTTTACCGAACGTCCCTTCCTCCTCCACTTCAGCCTGACTGTCATCCGTAGGGTCTCCTACCGCCGTACCAACAGACAGGACCTTCAGAAGAGACTCGGCTATCTCCTGGTACGGGTCCCCCTTGCAGTCAGCAAGGTCCAGGGGTGTTCGCTTGAAGCCCCGAAAAACCTGGAAGGAGAAAAGGCGGTAGCCGTAGGAAGTCATGTCCATTCCTGAGTTTGAGATGCTGCTCGCTGACGCGAAATGGGTGATCTTTCAGCCGGCCTCGCACCTTCGACTTCACGCAGATCCACTCCCTGCATGACGTGACAATTTATCACCCTTCGAATCGAAGGTGATCGACCGTCAATCAGGCTACGACACAGCAACGGACGCCATATCTCACTGAAACGGCACTGAGTGCCGCAGCTTTGCGCGGAACCTTGCATTCCTAGCAATAGAAGATCCATAAGCGTCCTCTCTTGTCACAGGGTGTCATCTCCGCGCGTATACTTTTCACTCTTCTGTGAGGAACGTCTCGCGGTGTAGATGGACCCTCGGCGGGTTGCGTTCATGGAAGCAACGTCGAGGCCGCCAGCGCGGGTTGCTCATGGCCGCCAGCCAGCAGCGCGGCTGAGGCCCAGTGGGGCCCCTAGACATACGTGCATCCGGTTGGTTAGTAACCCGACGCCGTGGCTGGCTGTCGTCGGCTAGAGCACAAACAGTCCTCCTGCCCAACTCAGAGCAGAAGCCCCCGGTCACTCACCTGTGCCTTACTCCTGCTCAAACACGAGCCCGTCTCAGGAGTTGCGCCACCGAGCGAATCCCCTTCGGCGTGCCTTTGATACGCACTAGGCCGTTCCCCTCCGCGTCGGTATGTGCCGCAGCCCATAAGTCCTCGTGTCGCAGCCCTAGCGCGAGAGCAGCCTCGTTCAACTCCTCAGCAGCATCACGCGCTTCCGCCCACCCCTGGACGTACTCCGCCCCCCGAACCCAAGCCGTGGCGTCATCGCCCTGCGACGCACCCGAAGAAGTTCCCGCAGCCATTGCGAACACACCCCTACCCATCAAGCACACTGACCCCATATGAATGTTGCGGACGCAAACGCCGCAGCGTTGGTTGCACTCCTGGAACGAGTTGCGTCCCCCTTCCAGAGAAGGAGGACGCACGATCGTGGACGTCATCGGGGGCGCCTCCCGACGGCTCCCTGTCCTACCGGAGGTAGGCCTTGTACACGTACCCGAAGGTCAGGCGAGGGAGCCCGCCCCTGCTCCGCTGCTTGAGCACGACCCCCACCCAGTTCCGGTTGTACGACGGGGCGAAGGTGTCGCGGATGAAGACGCGATCACCTCGGTAGAGCAGACCCTTGATATACCCGTTGTAGCTGGGCTTTGTGCGCAGCCGGAGCCCGTTGACCGTCACGGTCGTGGTCGAACCGGCCGTGACGGATTCCTTCACCGAGCCCGCCCCGGAGGGAGCGGCGGACGCCGCCGAGATACCCACGCCGGCGAACCCGACCACCACCGCAACGACGGCAGCCAGCCACAGCCCGAACTTCTTGCGCGAAATCCTGATCTTCCCCATGAACGCCCTTCCAGTTCGCAGGATGACGAGACCACCAACATGGCGCGCACTCGTCCTGATGAGTAGCGAGCATCTATGTTTGCGATAGGGAACGTCAAGAGGGTTGCGTAGATTGCTACTGAGCAGACCGACGGAGCCGCCCCATGGGTCGGATGCGTGGACGAGAACGGCTCACAAGCGGCGTTGGCGACCAGGGGCGCAGTAGAACGCAAGCGCGTCAGAGGCGACGCCAGGAACCTCACACAAGAGTGGCCCCGCCCAATACCCTGGCTGTGTCGAGCTGTTCAGAGAGGGGCACGGCCGTGTCGTCTGAAGGTGCTACCCCGGACCCGTACGCCGATCCGCTGGTGTTCGGCCAGCGTCTACAGATCCTGCGGACCCGCAAGGGCATGACCCGCGATCAACTGGGCGGACTGGTCGGCAAGACCGGGTCATGGGTGAAGGGCATCGAGACCGGGCGCCTTCAGACACCCAAGCTGGAGATGATCCTTCGCATCGCCGAGTTGCTGCGCGTCAGGGACCTGTCGGAGCTCACCGGCGATCAGTCCGTGCAAGTCGAGCTGTTCACCGGTCCTGGTCACCCCCGCCTCGCTGCGGTCAAGGCCGCAGTTGATGCCTACCCCTTGAGCGCCCAAAGGGAAGCGCCCCCAGCCGCACACCTCAAGGCCAGGCTGGTCCGGGCATGGACGGCACGGCATTCAGCGCCCAACCACCGTGAGGTGATCGGCGCGTTGCTGCCGGAGTTGATCCGTGACGCGCAGCTCGCCGTGCGCCAGGCCGAGACCGCCCCGGAGCGCAGGGCAGCTCAGGCCTTGCTCGCCGAGGTCTATTCGCTCTCCCAGTTCTTCGTGGCCTATCAGCCGGACGCTGCCTTGTTGTGGCGCGTCGCGGAGCGAGGCCTGATCGCTGCTCAGGAGTCCGAGGAGCCGCACGCCATCGGAGTGGCAGCGTGGCTGGCCGCCCAAGCGCACCGTGACGCCGGCCCGGCGCATTTCGATGCCGCCGACGCGGTCAACCTGGAAACGCTGGCCTATCTCGAACCGCTGCTGCCGGACGCGTCGGACGACGTTATTGCGATCGCAGGAGCGCTTACGTTCGAGGCGGGATACACCGCAGCCCGACGTGCGCAGACCGGCACCGCATGGCGCTATTGGGACCAGGCGCACGACTTGGCCACGCGCCTCCCCGAGGACTACTACCACCCGGTGACGTCCTTCTCCCGCGCAATCATGGGTGCCCACGCGGTCACTGTCGCCGTTGAGTTGCACCATGGAGGCGAGTCCGTACGGCAGGCCGCGCGCGCTGACGCAGTCACCATTCCGTCGAGGCCACGCCGAGCGCGGCACCGCATCGAGGAAGCACGCGGCTACCACCTTGATGGGCAACCTGACGTCGCGCTCGCCACGCTGGAGAAGGCGCACGAGGCCGCCCCAGAGACGATCAAGTACAACGGGTACGCGAAACGGATCATCCTCGAAGAAACCGAGTCGAAAATTCCCGCTCGCCGCCGCCGTGCCTCCGAGTTGGCAGTGAAGATCGGCATGTTGGCTGCGTGACGGTAGGGGCACATTCCGTGCCCTTGCTCTCTCTGTACTGCTCCTACGGTCGAAGACCACGAAGAACCCCGGCGACCGCTCGCGACGGCCCCGGGGCGTGGCCAACGCTGACAAGGAGCGCCGACATGGCAGACAGTACGGTCCCCGCAGACTCCAACACAGCCCCACCCGGTTCAGCCGCCGGCGGGACGGTTGACCAGTGGTTGGCCTCCGCCCACCCCTCACCGAACGCGGTACGCCGTGAGTGGAGCAGCGCGGCGAAGCTTGCGCTGATCCCCCTCGGGCAGAACTTCGACGCGGTTCGCCTTCCCGATGAGATCGTTCACACCGCAGCCCAAAGCTATGAGTCGTCCACCATCGGTGCCCGTCTCGCCCAGCGCCTGTGTGGGCCGGTCATTCATGACCCCGGAGTCCGCCGCTACTACGCCCTTGTGCCGCCCGGCACCGCCCCGGCATGGTCCGCGCGCAGCACAGAGTGCCTGGGTGAAGGTACCTATCTCGGTGTGCCGCGTACCGACCACACCGAGTTGGACGAACGGACGCAGGCTTCCTACTGGTCCGTGCCGATGACCTGGCCAGGGCGCCTGTGCAATCCCGCTGACGTGCTGGCTCTAGTGATCGTGGGCAACAGCGTTCAAGACGAGGACGAGGCGTGACTGTGTCAGCGACGGACACCCCGCCGTTGTCAGCGGAATGCACGGTCGCGCAACTCCCCGCGTACAAGGGGCTACACCAAGACTGCCGTGAGACCGAGGACATCCCGCTGCCCGGAACCACGGGCATCCTGCTCCAGCGTCGCTGCGGCTGCTCCTGCCACCCCTCCGACAAGCCTGGAGTATGAAACTCCTACTTGTCCTGGAGCTGAGGGCCCCAGGACGACCACACGGGAGGTGTCGCGACAGAACCGCCCATTTCATCCCCGCCCCGCCTCCTTGACCCCAGGGAACAAGTGGGGCACGCCCCCGCTATCGGCTGTCCACCACAGCCGATAGCGGGGGTCTCTTACGTGCGCCATCGGACGGACCCACCGCCGATGATCGCCTTCAACTAGCCCATGGGGCCTGGTCAGGTAGGAAACGGCTTCCGCCCCGGGCAAGAAATACACTCCCTGCCTGCGTGCCCGCTAGATAGGCTCTGCGGTGATCGACAGCCCCGCTCCAGGGACACGCTTCGAACGCTCCGAGGCAGCCCAGGAGGTCGACACCAAGTCATCACCAGACCCCGTACAGTCCGGTTTCAACCAGTATGAACAGGGATTGAGGGTAGCCCGTGAAGTACCGCCTGACCTGCACAGACGCCGCTCAGCGAGGTATGCCCCCTGACCCTGCGGTGAACTTCCAGTTCACCGGGCAGCGCTTCTTCAAGATCGAGAACGGGCGGATCACCGGACAGCTGCGGGACGTCGCGTACCAGGCGACGACCACCGACTTCTGGGGGTCCATGGCGGCCGTCGGCGGTCCGCAGACCTACGTCCTGGGTGGCGCCTTCAACTGCGGCAAGGCCCAGCCGGGCCAGGTCGCGGCGGTCTCGCACGGCTGCCCGTCGGCCCTTTTCACGGGCGTCAACATCCTCAACACCACGCAGGAGGCCGGTCGATGAGTCCTCGTACGAACAAGCCGCACGAGATCGTCGAGCGCGCCCTCGAACTGTCCCGGGCCGACGGCTGTGTCGTCATCGCGGACGAGCAGTCGACCGCCAACCTCCGCTGGGCGGGCAACGCGCTGACCACGAACGGTGTCACGCGCGGGCGCACGCTCACCGTCATCGCGACCGTCGACGGCAAGGAGGGCACGGCCTCGGGGGTCGTGTCCCGGTCGGCCGTCACCCCGGAGGAGCTGGAGCCGCTGGTCCGGGCCGCCGAGGCCGCCGCGCGCGGTGCGGAGGCCGCCGAGGACGCGCAGCCGCTGGTCACGGGCGTACCGCAGTCTCCCGACTTCACGGACGCGCCCGCCGAGACCTCGTCCACCGTGTTCGCCGACTTCGCCCCGGCGCTCGGCGAATCATTCGCACGCGCGCGTGCGGGCGGTCGCGAGCTGTACGGCTTCGCCAACCACGAGCTGGTCACCAGCTACCTGGGTACGTCGACGGGGCTGCGCCTGCGCCACGACCAGCCCAACGGCACGCTGGAGCTCAACGCCAAGTCCCCGGACCGTACGCGCTCGGCGTGGGCCGGCCGCTCGACCCGGGACTTCAAGGACGTCGACCCGGCGGCGCTGGATGCCGAGTTGGCCGTACGACTGGGCTGGGCGGAGCGGAAGATCCAGCTGCCTGCGGGCCGGTACGAGACGCTGTTGCCGCCGACCGCGGTCGCGGACCTGCTGATCTACCAGATGTGGTCGGCGTCGGGCCGGGACGCGGTCGAGGGCCGCACGGTGTTCTCCAAGCCCGGCGGCGGCACGCGCGTCGGCGAGAAGCTCGCCGAACTGCCGCTGACGCTGCGCAGCGACCCGAACGAACCGGGCCTGGAATCCGCCCCGTTCGTGCTCGCGCACACCTCCGGGGGCGACCAGTCGGTGTTCGACAACGGGCTGCCGCTGACCGCCACCGACTGGGTGCGCGAGGGCGAGTTGCAGCACCTGCTGACCAGTCGGCACAGCGCGGGTCTGACCGGGCTGCCGGTCGCGCCGTCGATCGACAACCTGATCCTGAGCGGCGGCGAGGACCGTTCCCTGGAGGAGATGGTCGCGAACACCGAGCGCGGGCTGCTGCTGACCTGCCTCTGGTACATCCGCGAGGTCGACCCGGCGACGCTGCTGCTCACCGGGCTGACCCGGGACGGTGTCTACCTCGTCGAGAACGGCGAGGTGGCGGGCGAGGTGAACAACTTCCGGTTCAACGAGTCGCCGGTGGATCTGCTGGGGCGGGCGACCGAGGCGGGGCGGACGGAAAAGACGCTGCCGAGGGAATGGAGCGACTGGTTCACTAGGGCTGCGATGCCCGCGCTGCGGGTGCCGGACTTCAATATGAGCTCTGTCAGTCAGGGCGTATAACCTCGTACCTGATCCACGAGACCATCCCAAGGAGATACGAGAACCGTGACGGACATCGTCGACGAGCTGAAGTGGCGGGGCCTGTTCGCCCTGTCCACCGACGAAGATGCTTTGCGCAAGGCGCTCGCGGACGGTCCCGTCACGTTCTATTGCGGCTTCGACCCGACGGCCCCGTCGCTCCACCTGGGACACCTGGTGCAGGTGCTCACCGTGCGCCGGCTCCAGCAGGCCGGCCACCGGCCGCTGGCGCTGGTCGGCGGCGCCACGGGCCAGATCGGCGACCCCCGCCCGACGGCGGAGCGCACGCTGAACGACCCGGAGACGGTCGCCGGCTGGGTCCAGAAGCTGCGCCGTCAGATCGAGCCGTTCCTGTCCTTCGAGGGCGAGAACGCGGCGGTCATGGTCAACAACCTCGACTGGACGGCGAACCTCTCCGCGATCGAGTTCCTCCGCGACATCGGCAAGCACTTCCGCGTCAACAAGATGCTGGCGAAGGACTCGGTCGCCAAGCGTCTGGACTCCGACCAGGGCATCAGCTACACGGAGTTCAGCTACCAGATCCTCCAGGGCATGGACTTCCTCCAGCTCTACCGGAGGTACGGCTGCACGCTCCAGCAGGGCGGCAGCGACCAGTGGGGCAACCTCACGGCGGGCCTGGACCTGATCCACCGCCTGGAGCCGGACGCCACGGTGCACGCCTACGGCACACCGCTGATGACCAAGGCCGACGGCACGAAGTTCAGCAAGTCCGAAGGCACCGCCATCTGGCTCGACCCGGAGATGACCACGCCGTACGCGTTCTACCAGTTCTGGCTGAACACCGACGACCGGGACATCTCCACGTACGCGCGCATGCTGTCCTTCAAGTCCCGCGAGGAGCTTGAGGAGCTGGAGAAGCAGACCGAGGAGCGCCCCCAGGCCCGCGCCGCCCAGCGCGCGCTGGCCGAGGAGCTGACGACGCTGGTGCACGGCGCCGAACAGACCGCCGCCGTGACCGCCGCGTCCAAGGCCCTCTTCGGGCAGGGCGAGCTGGCGGAGTTGGACGAGAAGACGCTGGCGGCGTCCCTCTCCGAGGTGCCACACGTCCAGGTCGCCGAACTCGGTCTCGTCGTCGACCTGTTCGCCGAGGTCGGCCTGGTGGCGAGCAAGTCGGCTGCGCGGCGGACCGTGAAGGAGGGCGGGGCCTACGTGAACAACGTGAAGGTCGCGGCCGAGGACGCGGTCCCCGCGAAGGAGGACCTGCTGCACGGGCGGTGGCTGGTGCTGCGCCGAGGCAAGAAGAACCTGGCGGCCGTGGAGGTCACGGGCGCGTGAGTGCTTGAGCGCATGGCGAAGGGGGCGGTTTCCCGGTTCGGGAGGCCGCCCCCTTCGTCGTACGACCGTCAGGCTCTCTGTTTGTTCTTGCCGATCGTCGCCATGTACGCCATGTCGACGACGAAGACGATGATGATCGCGGCGATGAGCTGGAACGCGTGGCGGCTCCAGTCGATGCCGCTGGTCGCGTCGACGCCGGCCGCTCGGGCGATCGCGTTGCCGACGATGGCGCCGAGAATGCCGCAGATCGTGGTCAGCCAGAGCGGACTGTGCTGCTTGCCCGGGATGATCGCCTTCGCGATCAGTCCCAGCACGAATCCCACGATGATCGCCCACAACCATCCCATGGCTGCCTCCTTGTACGGCTCGACGTGAGCATTACGCCAAGTGTGGGTCCGGTCGCCGTACGGCGCATGTCGGGTACGGCCATACGTGCCGCGGCGCAGATCGTTCGCCCAGGCCGGAGGTCCCCCGGTCTCGAAGGCGACGGAGGCGCGGCGTAACGTAGGACGTGTCGGGGCCCGGTTCCCGGATCGGGTGCGAACCGGGGTTGCGGGCCGGGGAGAGTCCGATGCGGGCGGATGGTGGAATGTGATGCGGAAGCTGCACGGCGAAGGCAACGCCCAGGTGTTCCGGATCACCGGAGCCCGGACGGGACTCGCGGAGGACATCCGCGGACGCCAGCGCCGGTACGTCATCTCGATGTCGATCCGTACGGTGTCGGTGATCCTCGCCTGCGCGCTGTGGAACGTCGAACGGCACGTCGCGATCGTCGCGTTGGTGCTCGGTGTGCTGCTCCCCTACGTCGCCGTCGTGATCGCCAACGCCGGGCGGGAGAACGCGCCGGGGCTCCCGTCCACGTTCGTCACCGCGCCGCTGCGGCCGATGATCTCACCGCCGAGGTCGGACGGGACGTTCGCGGAACCCGTCCCGGAAGACGTCGTGCCCGAGCCGGCACCCCGCGCGGGAGGCGAACCGTACGACCGGTCGTGACCATGGCGAACGCGCCAGAACCGGACGTCGGCTCCGTACCAAGCTCAAGAAAAGCTCAGATCAATCATGTTGTTCCGGTGCCGGGCGAGCGGTCACCCGTGACATACTTCGTACGCGCTCCGCATCCCCCGTCGGAGCGACGGACCGACGCCGGGCAGCTCCCCCCGTGGCTGCTCGGCGTCGCCTTTATCAGCGCATCTGTGAGACGAATTCCGTGAGTTCCCGTGAGTGACGAGACCCCGATCTGCTCCGCGAAGGGCTGCCGCGCCGACGCCGTGTGGGTCCTCGCATGGAACAACCCGAAGATCCATACGCCGGAGCGACGCAAGACGTGGCTCGCGTGCGAGGAACACCGCGAGCACCTGTCCCAGTTCCTCGGTGTGCGGGGGTTCTTGAAGGACGTCGTCAAGTTCGAGGACTGGGAAGAGCCCGAGCTCCCGTAGGACCCCTTCGCCCACGACGGCTGGTCAGCCGCCGATCGCCGACATCGGCCGGTCCGGCTGGAGGAACGACGGGTCGTCCAGACCCGAGCCCGCCTTCTTGCCCCACATCGCCTGGCGCCAGATGCGGGCGATCTCCTCGTCCGGGGCGCCGGAGCGCAGGGCGCCGCGGAGGCTGGTCTCCTCGCGGGCGAACAGGCAGTTGCGTATCTGGCCGTCCGCGGTGAGCCGGGTGCGGTCGCAGGCCGCGCAGAACGGGCGGGTCACCGAGGCGATCACGCCCACGCGGTGCGGGCCGCCGTCCACGATCCAGCGCTCGGCGGGGGCCGAGCCACGCTCGTCGGAGCCTTCGGGGGTCAGCTCGAAGCGGGTGCGGAGGGAGGTGAGGATGTCGCCCGCGGTGACCATGCCCTCGCGCGTCCAGCCGTGTTGGGCGTCCAGGGGCATCTGCTCGATGAAGCGCAGTTCGTAGTCGTGTTCCACGGCCCAGGCCAGCAGGTCGGGGGCCTCGTCGGCGTTGAGTCCCGGCATCAGCACCGAGTTGATCTTCACCGGGGTCAGGCCCGCGTCGTGGGCGGCTTCCAGGCCCGCGAGGACGTCCTTGAGGCGGTCCCGGCGGGTGAGGGTCTTGAAGACGTCGGGGCGCAGCGTGTCCAGGGAGACGTTGACCCGGTCCAGGCCCGCCGCCTTCAGTGCGGCCGCCGTGCGCTTGAGACCGATGCCGTTCGTGGTCAGGGACATCTGGGGGCGGGGCTCCAGGGCCGCGACCCGCTCGACGATGTCGACCAGGCCGGGGCGCAGCAGGGGCTCGCCGCCGGTGAAGCGGACCTCCTCGATGCCCAGGGAGGTGACCGCGATGTCTATCAGGCGGATGATCTCGTCGTCCGTGAGCAGGTCGGGCTTCGCCAGCCACTGCAGGCCCTCCTCGGGCATGCAGTACGTACACCGGAGATTGCACCGGTCGGTCAGCGAAACCCGCAGGTCAGTGGCCACTCGGCCATACGTGTCGATGAGCACGTGTGCCCCCTCCCTCGTTTCGGATCGCTTGTTTTCCGACACCTGCGAGCCTACGCGACACCTCTGACAACGAGAGCGGCCCGATCCCACGAGGTACGACACGGCCGCGTCGTAGGGATCTACGACGCGGCCGTCGACGTGGGGGGACCGAGTGGGGGGACTCAGGATGACTGGGCGGGGCGGCTCAGTGGGCGCCGGTGCCGGTCAGGGACCGTACCTCCAGCTCCGCGTACTTGCCGGTGTCCGGCTCCTCCTTGGAGAGGATCGTGCCGAGCCAGCCCAGCAGGAAGCCGACGGGGATGGAGATGATGCCGGGGTTCTCCAGGGGGAACCAGTGGAAGTCGACGTGGGGGAACATCGACGTCTCCTTGCCGGAGACGACCGGCGAGAACAGGACCAGGCCGACCGCGGTGACCAGGCCGCCGTAGATCGACCACAGGGCTCCCTGGGTGGTGAACCGCTTCCAGAAGAGGCTGTAGAGGATCGTCGGGAGGTTGGCGGAGGCGGCGACCGCGAAGGCGAGGGCGACCAGGCCGGCGACGTTCAGGTCGCGGGCGAGGGCACCGAGGACGATGGAGACGGCACCGATGCCGACCGTGGCGTACCGGGCGGCGGACATCTCCTGCTTCTCCGTCGCCTTGCCCCGCTTGATGACGTTCGCGTAGATGTCGTGGGCGAACGAGGAGGACGAGGCCAGGGTCAGGCCGGCGACGACCGCGAGGATCGTGGCGAAGGCGACCGCCGAGATGGTGGCCAGGAGGATGGCGCCCCAGTTGGAGTCGACTCCGCCCAGATGCAGCGCCAGGAGTGGGGCGGCCGTGTTGCCCGACTTGTTGGAGGCGATGATCTCGTCGGGTTTGATCAGTGCGGCGGCGCCGAAACCGAGGGCCAGGGTCATCAGGTAGAAGGCACCGATCAGGCCGATGGCCCAGATGACCGACTTACGGGCGGCCTTGGCGGTGGGCACCGTGTAGAAGCGGATCAGGATGTGCGGCAGGCCGGCGGTGCCGAGGACCAGGGCGAGGCCCAGGGAGATGAAGTCCAGCTTGGTGGTGCCGGTGGCGCCGTACTTGAGGCCCGGGTTCAGGAAGGCGGAGCCCTTGCCGCTGTTGGAGGCGGCCTTGCCGAGCAGGTCGGAGACGTTGAAGTTGAACTTCAGCAGCACCAGGAAGGTCAGCAGCAGGGCGCCTGCGATGAGCAGGCAGGCCTTGACCATCTGGACCCAGGTGGTGCCCTTCATGCCGCCGATGGTGACGTACACGATCATCAGCACGCCGACCAGGGCGACGATGCCGATCTTGCCCGCGTCGGTGGTGATGCCGAGGAGCAACGACACCAGGACGCCCGCGCCGGCCATCTGGGCCAGCAGGTAGAAGATCGAGACCACGATGGTGGAGGTGCCGGCGGCGGTACGGACCGGGCGCTGGCGCATGCGGTACGCGAGGACGTCGCCCATGGTGTAGCGGCCCGAGTTGCGCAGCGGTTCGGCCACCAGGAGCAGGGCGACCAGCCAGGCGACCAGGAAGCCGATGGAATACAGGAAGCCGTCGTATCCGAAGAGGGCGATCGCGCCCGCGATGCCGAGGAAGGACGCGGCGGACATGTAGTCGCCGGAGACGGCGAGGCCGTTCTGGAAGGCGGTGAACTGGCGGCCGCCCGCGTAGAAGTCGGCGGCGCTCTTGGTCTGGCGGCCTGCCCATACGGTGATGACGAGCGTGGCGGCGACGAAGATCGCGAACAGGGTGATGATCAGCGGCCGGTGCTGGCTCGCCTCGCCTGCGGCCAGGGTGATCGCGGGGCTCATGCGCCGCCCTCCATCCGGGACTTGATCGCCGCGCCCTTGGGGTCGAGCTTCGCGGCGGAGTACCGCGCGTACCACCAGGCGATCAGGAACGTGGTGAGGAACTGGGCGAGGCCCAGGACCAGGGCGACGTTGATGTTGCCGACGACCTTGGTGTCCATGAAGTCGTCCGCGTAGTTGCACAGCAGCACGTACAGCAGGTACCAGACGATGAAGGCGACGGTCACCGGGAAGGCGAAGGAGCGGTGGGTGCGGCGCAGTTCGGCGAACTCCGCGCTCTCCTGGACCTGTTCGAACTCCTCCGTACTGGGGAGTTGGTGTTCGGCTTTCGAGGGGGGTGGTGTCTCGGTGGCCACGGTGTCTCCTCGCGTTACGGACCTGCGGGTTCTGGTCTGGCTCGGCGCTTCCTGCCCAAGGGCACGGCGCCGCGCGTCGACCGGTTCAACTCCTTTGACTTCTTTCGGTAGTCGTCTTTGGGAAATCATTGCTGGCCAGCCGCCGCGGGAGATAACTTCAGGTCTGCACCACTAGTCATGTACCTGATGCACCTGCCCGAGCGCGCCACCACGTCTCGGGCCGTTTCGTTTCCGGATGATGTGGAGATCCCATGGCTCATCTGCGCCCCAGACGTCGGCTCGCCCTGGCCGTACCGGTCGTCCTGTCGCTGACCGCCTCGCTCGGTTTCCTCCCGTCGGCGGCCTCGGCGGTCCCGATCGCGGAGCCCACCGCGCAGGCCGCTGACGCACCGAACCTTGCGTATGTGGTCAACACCCGGCTGGACAACCGCACGATCAACTCGGTCAAGAGGGCGATCAATGCGGCCGGCGGCACCATCGTGGTGACGTACGAGAAGATCGGTGTGATCGTCGTCCACTCGGCGAACCCCGACTTCGGGCTGATCATCCGCAAGGTGCCCGGTGTGCAGTCGGCCGGTGCCACGCGCACCGCGCCGCTGAGCCTCGCCTCGACGACCGACGAGGGCGCGGTGCAGTACCTCTCCAAGGACCAGGCCGCGAAGACGGCGAAGGCCTCGGCCGCCGCCGGAGACAGCGAGCCGCTCGAAGCCGACCAGTGGGACCTGCCGGCGATCGGCGCCGACAAGGCCGCGAAGATCAACCCGGGCAGCAAGAGCGTGACGGTCGCCGTCATCGACGTCGGCGTCGACGACACCCACCCGGACATCGCCCCGAACTTCTCCGCCTCACAGTCCGCCAACTGCGTGGGCGGCAAGGCGGACACGACGTACGGCTCCTGGCGTCCCGTGGACTCCGCCCACTACCACGGCACGCATGTCGCGGGCGAGATCGCCGCCGCCCGCAACGGCATCGGTGTGGCGGGCGTCGCGCCGGGCGTGAAGGTCGCCGGGATCACGGTGGCCGAGCCGGACTCGACCCAGCTGTTCTACCCGGAGAGCGTCGTCTGCGCGTTCGTGTTCGCCGCGGACCACGGCGTGGAGATCACCAACAACAGCTACTACGTTGATCCCTGGCTGTACAACTGCATGGACGACCCCGATCAACGTGCCATTGTTGATGCGGTCAACAGAGCCCAGCTGTACGCCCAGAGCAAGGGCACGCTCAACGTCGCCGCGGCCGGCAACTCCAACGACGACCTCGACTCCGACGCCCTGGTCGACGACTCCAGCCCCGACGACTCGACCGCGACGACCCGGACGGTCGACCCGCACAAGTGCTTCGACGTACCGACCCAGTTGCCGGGTGTCGTCACGGTGAGCTCCGTCGGCGTCAAGAAGGCCAAGTCGTACTTCTCCAGCTACGGCCAGGGCGTGATCGACGTGTCGGCGCCGGGCGGGGACGCCCTGCAGATCCCGGACACCCCGTCGAAGAACGGCCGCATCCTGTCCACGCTGCCGAACAACACGTACGGCTACCTCCAGGGCACCTCGATGGCGACCCCGCACGTCGCCGCCGTGGCCGCGCTGCTCAAGTCGACGCACCCGCATGCCTCTCCGGCCCAGTTGCAGGCGCTACTGAAGGCCGAGGCGGACAACCCGGGCTGCCCGACCGCCCCGTACGACACCAACGGCGACGGCGTCGCGGACGCGACCTGCGTGGGCGGCAAGCGCGTCAACGGCTTCTACGGGTTCGGCATCGTCAACGCTCTGCGGGCGGTGAAGTAGCCGACACCTGACGTGCGGACGGGCCGGGCGGATCTCCACCCGGCCCGTTCGTGTCCGTACGGACATCCATATCCGCCCGCCTATATTGATTGAATCAATACCGCATAGTTCAGTCATGACTGACATCAAGATGGCATGGGCCGCTCTGGGCGGCGATCCCGCCCTGGTCTCGCGCGTCTCGACCGTCGCGCGTCCGGGGGCGCTCGAAGCGCGGCTTCCCGTACGGGAGTTGGCGCGGGCCTGCGTGGGAGCGTGCGCGCTGGCCGCAGCCGAGTTGGGGGCGCGGCGGGCCGGGCTCGCGGAGGTGCCCGGGGTGCGGGTGGACGACGGGGCCGTCGCGACGGCGTTCGTCAGTGAGCGTCATCTGTTGATCGACGGGCGGGCACCGGTCAGCTTCGCGCCGCTGTCGCGGTTCTGGCGGACGGCCGACGGGTGGGTCCGCACCCACGCGAACTATCCGCACCACCGGGCGCGGCTGCTGGACGCGTTGAAGCTGCCGGGAGACGCGTCGGTGGAGGACGTGGCCGAGGTGCTCGCCGAGCGGTCGGCACCGGAGGTGGAGGAGACCGTCTACGGCGCCGGGGGCCTCGCGGTCGCGCTGCGGACGGCGGAGGAGTGGGCCGCGCACGCGCAGGGGGTCGCGGTGGCCCGGCGGCCGCTCGTCGAGCGCGAGCGGCTCGGCACCGCACACGCGCGCGTGCTCCCGCCGCTCGACAGTGATCCGTTGCTGCCCGCCGCCGGGCTGCGTGTGCTCGACCTGACCCGGGTCATCGCGGGCCCGATCGCCACGCGGACGCTCGCGTTGCTGGGCGCCGACGTGCTGCGCGTGGACGCCCCGCGGTTGCCCGAGGACCCCGACGCCCACGCGGACACCGGTTTCGGGAAGCGGTCGACCCGGCTGGACCTCGGGCTTGCGGCCGACCGGCGGGCCTTCGAGGAGTTGCTCGCGCGGGCGGACGTGGTCGTCACCGGATACCGGCCGGGCGCCCTGGACCGGTTCGGGCTCTCCCCCGAGGCGCTGGCCGACCGCAGGCCCGGGGTGATCGTGGCGCAGTTGTCGGCGTGGGGCGCGTACGGGCCGTGGGGTGACCGGCGTGGGTTCGACAGTCTGGTGCAGGTCGCCACCGGCGTCGCGGCGATCGAGGGGTCACCGGAGCTGCCCGGCGCGCTGCCCGCGCAGGCCCTCGACCACGGGACCGGGTATCTGCTGGCGGGCGCGGTGCTGCGGGCGTTGACCGAGCAGTCGGAGCAGGGTCACAGCATCACCCTGCGGCTGGCGCTCGCACGGACTGCGGCCTGGTTGACGGCGCGCGACAGCGAGCAGGGCGGGGTTGCGGGCGAGCAAGGCCGGGCGGCGCGCGAGCACGGCGGAACCGCGGACGAGGAGCGCGGGACGGCGTACAACCGGCCCGATGCCTGGCTGGTCGAAACGGACAGCAGTATCGGGCGGCTGCGGCATGCCCTGCCGCCGGTGTCGTTCGCCGGTGGACCCTCGAACTGGGCGCGTCCGCCGGGGTGTTGGGGTACGGACCCGGCTCGTTGGGCTTGATGCGAGGGTCGGCCGGAAACGTACCTATGAGCGGAATGCCGTTCCGCCAGTTGTTTCGTTGCACTTGCCCGGTTATGTGGCGGCTGGTGAAGATCTTGGGGTGACCTTGATACGACCGACTGTCGAAGTGGCCGACACGAGCGGCTCCGGGCGCCGTCCTGGTACGCGTCGGGCCGTCGCCGTACTGGCCCTGGTGGTGCTCGCCGCGCTGATACCCCTGCTCGGCCCGTCTGCCGCGCTGCACGACACCGGGGAAGCCGCCGCGCCCGGTGTCGGCGGCATCGCGCTGCTGCGGGCGGTGCTGTTCGGCGCGCTGTGCGTCCCCCTGGGCGAGCTGTTCGTGAACCGGCTCGCGCGTACCGTGCCCGGCGCTCCCTCGAACGGCCCCCGCAGCTGGGCCCTGTACGCGGCCGGTGCCGGTTTCGTCGCCGCCCTGGGGCTCGCGTCGGTCGTGGCGACGGGCAATCTGGTGCCGCACAGCCTCGCCCAGATCGACGTCGGCGGTCTCTACCAGTCCCGGGACGGCAAGTTGGCGCTCCTGGAGGTCAACGCGTTCGCCGTGGCGGCCCTGTGCGCCCGGTCGCGCAGGCCCGGCCTCCAGGCGTGGCCCCCGGCCGCCGTGGTCGTCGCGGAGGCGCTGCGCGTGCACCCGGCGAGCGAGCACAGTCCCCTGGTCGGCTCCGAACTGACCCTGGTGCACCTGACGTGCGCGGCGCTGTGGGTGGGCGGTCTGCTGCACGTGCTGCGGACGTTGCGACAGTGGCGGGGTACCGAAGCGGGGGCCGCGTTGTTGGGGCTCTACGCGCGCGTGGCGGCCGTACTGCTCGCCGCGATCACCGCTACGGGCGTGTGGAGTTCGCTGCGCCGGATGCCGGCCGGCACGATCCTGGACCAGCTGACGACGACGGCGTACGGGCGCACCCTGCTCGCCAAGGTGATCCTCGTAGCCGCCGTCGCCGTCCTCGCGTTGTGGGCACGGTCCCGGCTGCGGCGGGCCACCGATCCGCTGACCGCCTGCTCACCCGCGCGGGCGGAGGTCGTCGCCCTGGGGGTGGTGGTCATGGTCTCCGGACTGTTGACGGCCTTGCCGGTGCCGATCCGCTGGCATTGACCAACCCGTCGCTCAACCAGCCACTCGACCAGTCAATGTCTGCCGTCAATAGTTGATCAACCGTTGGTGACCAGGACCTTCAGGGCCGTGCGCTCGTCCATCGCCTTGTAGCCGTCGGGCACGCCCTCCAGGTCGACCGTCAGGTCGAAGACGGGCGAGGGGTCGATGGTGCCGTCCAGGATGTCGGGCAGCAGCTCCGGGATGTAGGTGCGGACCGGCGCGACCCCGCCGCGCAGCGCGATGTTCCGGTCGAACATGACCCCGAGGTCGAGGCCGGTGCCGCTGCCGTGCGGCACTCCGACGAAGCCGATCGCGCCGCCGTCGCGCGCGATGCCGACGGCCGTCCGCATGGACTGCTCGGTGCCGACGGCCTCGACGACGGCGTGTGCGCCCTGGCCGCGGGTGAGTTCGCGGACGGCCGCGACGGCGTCCTCGCCTCGTGCGGCTACGACGTCGGTGGCGCCGAAGCGGCGGGCGATGTCCGTGCGCACCTCGTGGCGGCCGAGCGCGATGATCCGCTCGGCGCCGAGGCGCTTGGCGGCGAGCACGGCGCACAGGCCGACCGCCCCGTCGCCCACGACGGCGACGGTGGCGCCTTTGCGGGCGCCCGCGCCGAGGGCCGCGTGGTGGCCGGTGCCCATGACGTCCGACAGGGTCAGCAGCGCGGACAGCAGGTGGTCGTCGGAGGCCGCCTCTTTGGGCAGCCGTACGAGGGTGCCGTCGGCGAAGGGCACGCGTACCGCCTCGCCCTGGCCGCCGTCGTAGCCCACGGCGCCCCAGAAGCCGCCGTGCACGCAGGAGGTGGTGAGGCCCTCGCGGCAGTAGTCGCAGATGCCGTCGGACCATACGAAGGGCGCGACCACGAGGTCACCGGTCCTGACGCCGTTCACCTCGGAGCCGGTCTCCTCCACGATCCCGAGGAACTCGTGTCCGATGCGCTGTCCCGGCTGCCGGGCCGACTCGCCGCGGTACGCCCACAGGTCGCTGCCGCAGATGCAGGCGCGCAGCACCCGGACCACGGCGTCGGTGGGCAGTTGCACCAAGGGCTCGGGGACGTCCTCCACGCGCATGTCGAACGGGGCGTGGATGGTGGTGGCGCGCATGGCGAGGGTCCTTCTCGTCGCGGGTGTGCTGATGCGCTCAGGGGGTGGTCGAGCGCACTTCACGGTACGCCGCCGCCGGTGCGCGGCGCTCGGCGAGGTTGTCGAGCACGCCCTGGACCAGCAGGAACTGTGCGGCGAGGTACGTCAGCATGATCCAGAAGTCGGGTCTGGGCGGCTGCGGCCAGTCGGCGACGCCGGTCGCGATCAGGGTGTCGGAGACCATGAAGAGCGCCCCGCCGAGCCCGGCGACGAGGCCGAGCCGGGTGGCTGCGGCGCAGGCCATAGCCGTCAGGAGGGCGCTGTAGCCGGCCACGGGGATGCGCAGGTCGACCGGGAGGTCCGGCCACAGCAGCGTGACGGTGACGGCCGGCGCGGCGGCGTACCCGAAGGCGAGCAGACCGGCACGCACGCGTGGAGCCCTGTTCAGGCCGCCGTACGTCCTGAAGAGGGCGAGGTAGCAGAGGTGGCCCGCCGCGAAGCAGGTCATGCCGGCGAGGAAGGCGGGGTCGGCGTCGGACAGCAGCAGGGTGTCGCCGCCCCAGCCGAAGAGGAGCGCGGCGACGAGGAGTCGGGGTGCGCCGCGCACGGCCGCGTACACGGCGAGGAGCGGCATCAGCAGGGGCTTGGTGACGGTGTGGGCGGGGTCGTAGCCGACGGCGAGCGCGAGCAGGTCCACGAGGGCGGCCGGCCCGAAGACGGTCAGGAACGCGCGGGAGACAGCCGGGTGTGCGGGACGTGGGTTCACGCGGCCGCGGTCTCCTCGGCGGCCGGGACGTCCTGCTCCGGGACGGGCGCCGGCTGCCAGCCCGGTCCCCGGAACACGCGCCCCGCGCGCTCGCGCCAACTGGTCGCCGCCTTCAGGTCCTTGGCGATGGCGACGTACTCATGGGTGGCCACCTTGATCGGGTTGAACGTGTTGATGTTCTTCGTCAACCCATAGACGGGCCGCTCAACCTCCGGCACGAAGGACCCGAAGATTCGATCCCAGAGGATGAGGATGCCGCCGAAGTTGCGGTCCAGATAGCCGCCCTGGGAGGCATGGTGGACCCGGTGGTGGGACGGGGTGTTGAAGACGAACTCGAACCAGCGGGGCATCCGGTCGATCCGCTCGGTGTGGATCCAGAACTGGTAGACGAGGTTCGCCGAGGAGCAGAACGCCAGCGCGGCGGGATGCACGCCCAGGGCGATGAGCGGGACGTAGAACGGCCATACCGTGAGGGTCGTCCAGGGCTGGCGCAGGGCCGTGGTGAGGTTGAACCTGCGGCTGGAGTGGTGGACGACATGGCAGGCCCACAGGATGCGGATGACGTGGTGACCGCGGTGGGACCAGTAGTAGAAGAAGTCCTGCCCGAGCAGCATCAGCGGGATCGTCCACCACAGGACGGGCACCCGCAGCGGGGTGAGTTCGTAGATCGCGGTGTAGACCGCGACGATCGGGATCTTCCAGAGGAAGTCGAAGACGAGGCTCCCGAGTCCCATGCCGACGCTCGTGACGGCGTCCTTCGTCTCGTAGCCCGCCGCGTCGTCGTCGGGGTGGACGCGCACGCTGATCATCTCGATCACGGTCAGCAGCACGAAGGCGGGTATCGACCAGAGCACGGCATCGGGCAGGTTCGGCATGGGTGAACCGTAGGGCCGCGGACCGGCCGCGACCAGACGTTGTTACCCACAAGTATTACCTGGGGTACGCGCTTGCTTGTTGGCGATCTCCGCCAATGGGCCCGCCATGTCCCGGTTGTGGGTCACTACACCCCGGCCGCCCCCAGCAACGCCCCCGCCGCATAGGTGACCCCCATCGCCAGTGCCCCGCCCACCACGTTCCGCAGCATCGCCGGCCTCGTGTCCGCCGTCCCGAGCCGTGCGCTGCTCCAGCCCGTCAGCACCAGCGCCGCCAGGGACGACACCACGGTGACGCCGAGCCGCCAGTCGGCCGGGGGCAGGAGGATCGCCAGGAGGGGCAGCAGGGCGCCGGCCGTGAAGGACAGGAAGCTCGCCCAGGCTGCGTGCCAGGGGTTGGTGAGGTCGTCGGGGTCGATGTTGAGCTCCACGCGTGCGTGGGCGCGGAGGGCGTCGCGTTGCGTGAGCTGGGCCGCCGCCTCCATGGCCACCTCACGGGTCAGGCCGCGGTCCTGGAGGAGTTCGGTCAACTCCTCCAGTTCGGCCTCCGGTTGCTCCTTCAGCTCGCGCTTCTCCATGGCCAGAGCGGCCATCTCCGAGTCACGCTGGGTGGAGACGGACACGTACTCCCCCGCCGCCATCGACATGGAGCCGGCGAGGAGACCCGCGAGGCCGGCCGTCAGCAGCGCCGAGCGGTCGGAGGTGGCACCGGCCACGCCGACGACGAGGCCCGCGGTGGACACGATGCCGTCGTTGGCTCCCAGGACCGCCGCCCGCAGCCAGTTCAGCCGGGAGCCCAGCGTGCCGTCATGGGCCTCGTCGTGGACCTCGTAGTTGGTCGGTTCCGTCACGTCCCGAAGGATCCCACCCCCGTCGTCACCACACCCGTACCGACGCTCCCCGCGCGAACACCGGGCTCGTCGCGCCCGCCGGCGGTTCGGCGAGGGGCTCGGCGATCTCGGTCACCGTGGGGCCGACCTTCGCCGCGATCGGGTCCAGGGTGTCGAGGTCGAAGCCGTAGACGCGGGCCGCGTTGCCGCCGACCATGGCGGCGACCTCGTCGCGCGGCACGCGCGCGTAGGCGAAGCGCAGGCCCTCCCTGGAGTAGGGGTACGTCCCCTCGTCGTGCGGGTAGTCGCTCCCCCACATGATCTTCTCGATGCCGATGCGCTCGCGCAGGGGCACCTCATGGGGGCGCATGAAACTGGCGCCTACGAAGCAGTTGTCGCGCCATACCTGCGAGGGACCCTTGCCCATCGAAGTGGCAAGCCCGGCGCCGAACTTGGACTCCGCGGTCGATGCCGTCGATGCCTTCGTGGCCGCCGCGACCAGGCGCCCGTGGTAGTAGTCCAGCATGTCGAGCACCCCGGGTATCCAGCCGGAGCCCTGCTCGGTCAGGACCAGTCGCAGGTCCGAGTGACGGCGGAAGGCACCGCCGAAGATCAGGTGCCACAGGGCGCGGTGCGAGAACCAGGTCGTCTCGACCATGTACACCGCGCGGGCGGCCGGTTCGTCGCCCAGGGGCGGGGACGCCGAGCCCGCGTGGTGGTTGACGGGGACGCCGAGTTCCGCGCACGCGGCCCAGATCGGGTCGTACGTCGACGAGTACAGCTCGGGCAGTCCCGAGCCCGGCGGCGTGCCGGGGAGCAGCAGGCCGCCCCGGAGGCCCGCCCCGACCGCCCACCGGATCTCCTGGACGGCCTCCTGGACGTCGTTGAGGAGGATCTGGAAGACACCCGCCCGCCGGCCCGGAGCGGCCGCGCAGAAGTCCGCCAGCCAGCGGTTGTGGGCCCGCAGGCCGGCCCAGCGGCGCCGGAACTCCCCGGCGGTGGGCGCGGGTGCCATCAGGGAGCCGGACGGGAAGAACGGCGGGATGGTGTTCGGGAAGACGACCTCCGCGACGATCCCGTCCTCCTCCAGCTCCGCGATCCGCCGCTCGGAGTTCCAGTTCTTGTCGGCCGTGTCGGCGACCAGGTCCTCGTACGGGTTGACGTACGTCGCCGCCCACACGTCGAACTCGTCGTGGTACCGCTTCTCCAAGTAGGGCCGGTAGTCCAGGAGATCGGCGCCCGCGTGGCAGTCCGCGGAGATGACCGTGTACCGGTCCGTGCCGTCGGAACCCCCGGCACCCAGGGAACCCATGGAGCCCGTGGAGGTCATGGCGTCGCCCCCAGGACCGGGAAGTCGTGGTCGGTCAGCCAGTGCCGCCCCACTTCGCGCGAGCGCGCCCAGGACGCCGTCACAGCCTCCTGGTCGTCCTGCTGGCCGAGTTCGGCGGGGGTCGGGCCGATCCGGTGGGCCAGCGGGGTCAGCGCCGCCACGTCGAAGCCGAACGCGTCCGCGGCCGCAAGGCCCAGCATGCGGCGGGTCTCGTCCACCGGGATGTCGTGGAAGGTGCGCTTCAGCCACGCGCGCGTGTCGGGCCAGGTGCCCTCGGGGTGCGGGAAGTCGCTGCCCCAGAGGATGTTGTCGACGCCGATCTCGTACCGCTGGGCCAGTTCACGGCGCTTGGTGTTGGTGGCGCAGATGAAGACCTGCCGGTCGAGGTACTCGCTCGGCGGCCGTTTCAGCTCCGCGAACGGCGACAGCTTCTTGCCGCCATGGGCACCCAGGTAGAGGCGGTCCATGAACCACAGCTGGTTCGGCAGCCACCAGCAACCCGACTCCGCCACACCGAACTTGAGGCCCGGGTGGCGCTCGAAGACTCCGGACCAGAGCAGGAACCAGAGCGGCCGGGCGGGCCACCAGGTCACCTCGCTCACATAGATGCCCAGATGGTCGCCGTACTCGTGGCGGGGAGCGGCCCCGGAGTGCGTGAGTACCGGCATCCCGCACTCGGCCGCGGCCGCCCACACCGGGTCGTAACGCCGGTCGTGGTAGGGCTCCTTGTCGACCCACATGGAGGGGATCATCAGGGCGCCGAGGCCGGACTCCTTGGCGCGGTGGATCTCCGCGACGACCTTCTCCGTAGGGGCCGTCACGGGCAACAGGGCGACTCCGCAGTGCCGTTCGGGGTTCTCGGAGACGAAGTCGGCGAGCCAGCGGTTGTGCGCCCGCGCGCCCGCCATGCCCAACTCCGGGTCCTGGTCCCCGGAGAGGCCGAGACCGACCCCGAAGGGTGCGGCCGTCTGGCTGTCCACGGCGTCGGCGTCCGGGAAGACCACCTCGGCGGCCACCCCGTCCCCGTCCAGCTCCTTGAGGCGCTGCGCGGTGTCCCAACCCCCGCGCAGGCCCTCCTCGTTGTCCTGGAACCACTTCGCCGCGAACGCCTCGTTGCGGATGCCGAGCCGGGTCATCTCCTCGCGGCGCCGGTCGCGTCCGGCGAGGAACTCGTCGAAATCCCGGTGGAACCGGGCGTCCAGATAGGGCCGGTACTCCTCGGTGGGCAGCCCGGCGTGGCAGTCGGAGGAGATGATCAGGTACGGCTCCTGGTCGGTCACAACAACCCCCTCAGTCCAGGATGAAGCTCTCTAGGTACGACGGGTTCGCGCGGTCGAGCATCGAGCCCGCCCGTGCCCGGATCTGGGCGTCGCTGTGCTCGCTCTCGGGCAGCAGCCAGAAGCGGTCCGCGCGGATGCCGTCCACGACGAGGTCGGCCACCTCCTCGACGGGCGTGAAGGCGACCTCCTTGCCCGCCGCCCTCATCGCGGTCTCCCACTGGTCGAGGCTGCGGTAAGGGGTCCTACGGGGGCGCTCTTTCGCGTACCGGTCGGGCCGGTTGCGGTGCGACTCCCAAAGGCCCGTACGCAGCATGTGCGGCCCCGGGAAGAGCACCGAGGCACCCACGCGCGCGTGCTCGGCGCGCAGATGCGCGTACAGGGACTCGGTCATCGTCACGACGGCCGCCTTGGTGACGGCGTACACGGAGGCGGTGGGCAGCGGGGCGATACCGCCGTCCCCGGAGGACGTGTTGACGACATGACCGGGTTGACCGGACTTGATCATCCTCGGCACGAACGCCTGGATGCCGTGGAAGACGCCCCACACGTTGACGGCGAACGCCCACTGCCAGTCGTTCGGCTCGTGCTCCCACATCCGGCCCTCGGCACCCGAGCCGACCCCGGCGTTGTTGCAGAGGACGTGGACGGCGCCGTACGTGTCGTAGGCCGACTCGGCGAGATCCAGGACCTGTTGGCGTACGCCGACGTCGACCACGCGTGCGTGCACGTCGGCGCCGTCGGCGCGCAGATCGGCGGCGGCCTTGTCGAGGGCGCCCTCCTCGACGTCGGCGAGGACCACCTTGAGCCCGTCGGCGGCGAACCGCCGTGCCATCGCGAGCCCGATCCCGCTCGCCGCCCCGGTGACGACGGCAACCTGACCCTCCCTCAGCTCCATCAGGCACTCCCCTCCGGGGGTCCGTCATGGACCTGCTGCGGATCGTCGTAGCGCTGGTGGATGTACGGCAACAGGGCCTGCGCGTCGACCCGTTCGACGACGGTGCCGCGCTGGTCGCTGGTCTTCTCACCGATGGTGATGTCGACGAGGGTGCGGACCGGGAGGTCGGCGACCGGGTCGTACATGGACTCGCGCAGGACGACGTCTCCGGTGACGCGTTCCAGTCGGCGGACCTTCTCGTTGCGCAGGCAGTGCACGAGCACGGGGTCGGCGTCGAAGCCCGAACCGTCCACCGCGGGAAGGAACTTGAAGTAGAAGTCGGTCTTCTGCGTCGGCCCGGGGAGGGGCAGTTCCTCGCTGATCGCGCCGCGGACCTCCACGAACGCGATGCCGTGCCGGGCGAGGGACGCGTGCACGACGAGGCCCACGCGCTCGACGGTCACCTCGCCGAGTTTCTTGGGCTCCCCGAAGACCTCGCGACCGCCGGTGAGGGCCCGTTCGTGGGTCATCGGCATCACCAGGGGGTACCAGCCCTCGACGCCGTCGTGCGCGGCGGCGACCGCGAACGAGCCCGCGCCCAGGGGGTATCCGGTCAGTTCGACCTTGCTGATGTTCACCCGGACCAGGGGCCGCCCGGTGGGCTTGAGGGGTGGCGGGAGGACCGCCGCGACCGCGTCCGGGTCGCTCTCCCAGACGGCCACCACACCGGTGGACCAGATGTCGGGGAGCTTGGAGTTCGCCGTGCGTGCGGCGGCGATCTCCGCCTCGGTCCGTGCGCCGTACCGTACGCGTGCCATACGCCGTACCGCCCTTCGTAGGCCGTCATCCGTCAGGCGGGCAGCACGCTTGCACCGGGCGGGCAAAAGGTCCATAGCCACGCGCACGTGCATTCGGCGGACCCGAACGGGCGGGCGGGGCAGGCGACCTGAGGGACAGGGCTGTCAGTGGCGGCCCGTATCCTCAGTGACCATGCTCGAAGACCACTCGCCAACAGTGTCCGCAGCCACTCCGTGGCCGGCCGCATATCCCCAGGGGTATGCGGTAGTTGACGTGGAGACCACCGGCCTGGCCCGGGACGACCGGATAATCTCCGCGGCCGTCTACCGTCTGGACGCGCTCGGCGAGGTCGAGGACCACTGGTACACGATGGTCAACCCGGAGCGCGATCCCGGCCCCGTGTGGATCCACGGTCTGACGAGTGACGTCCTGGAGGGCGCGCCCCTCTTCAAGGACATCGCCGAGGAGTTCGCGACCCGCCTGGAGGGCCGGGTACTGGTCGCGCACAACGCGGTCTTCGACTGGCAGATGATCGCGCGGGAGTACGCGCGCGTGCAGATCGAGCCCCCGGTCCGTCAGCGGCTGTGCACCATCGCCCTGTCGAAGGAGCTGAGCCTGCCGCTGCCCAACCACAAACTGGAGTCCCTGGCAGCGCACTTCGGCGTCGTCCAGCAGCGCGCGCACCACGCGCTCGACGACGCGCGCGTGCTCGCCGAGGCCTTCCGTCCGAGCCTCCGCGCGGCGGCCCGGGGCGGCGTACGACTGCCGCTGCACGAGTGCCGGCCGCTGACCGAGTGGGCCCAGCCCGCACCTCGGATCGGTCAGCAGGCGGGGGGCTACGGCGGCTTCGGGGCGGGCAGTTGGCGTCCGGCGCGCAAGCGGCCCGCGTGCCCGTATCCCAACCCGGGGCGGTTCGAGGACGGCAGGCCGCTCAAACAGGGGATGCGGATCGCGTTCTCCGGGGACACGTCCATCGAGCGCGAGCTGCTGGAGGACCGGGCGGTGGAGGCCGGGCTGCATGTCGCGACGAGCCTGTCCCGGCTGACCAGCCTCCTCGTCACGAACGACCCGGACTCGGGCACCTCGAAGGTGGTCAAGGCCCGGCAGTTCGGCACCCCTGTGGTGGACGAGGCCGCGTTCGGGCAGCTGCTCCGGGACGTCGAGGCGGCGGACTGAGCGCGCCGTACGGAGCCGTACGCCCTGCGGCCGATCGCCTCGGCCGCAGGGACCGACCGCGCCGCACGGACCGTACGGACGGGTGATTGTCGTACGACTCGCCCCGCGCCCGCTCGCCCGTGCCGGGCGGACGGCCCACCCTGTGGCGCATGGCGAGATGTGAAGTGTGCGGCAATGACTACGGCATGAGTTTCGAGGTGCACGCGCAGGGCGCCGTGCACGTCTTCGACTGCTTCTCCTGCGCGATCCACCGCATGGCCCCGATCTGCGAGCACTGCCGGGTGCAGATCATCGGCCAGGGCGTGGAGGTCGAGGGCCACTGGTTCTGCGGCGGCCACTGCGCGCGGGCGGAGGGGATGGTGGGGATCATCGACAAGGTGTGAGCCGCCGGCCTTCCGGAAGCCGCGGCCCGTATCCCTTCCGGTACCCCCCTGAATGCGCCCCACGACCGAGTTGTACGGTCGTGGGGTGTACCGCTTCCTGATGTCCCGGCAGTGGGTGATCCTCGCGTTGATCACCCTTCTCCTGATCCCCACGATGATCAGGCTGGGCATCTGGCAGATGCACCGCTACGAGATGCGCAGCGCCCGCAACCAACTGGTCACGAACGCGCTGCACGCCAAGCCGGTCCCCGTGGAGACGATCAGCGCCCCCGGGCACGCGGTCACCCGTACGGAGAAGTACCGCACCGTGACCGCGACGGGCACCTTCGAGACTTCTAAAGAAGTCGTCGTCCGGCGTCGTACCAATGACGACGACGAGGTCGGCTTCCACGTCCTCACCCCGTTCGTGTTGACGGACGGCAAGGTCGTGTTGATCAACCGTGGATGGATCCCGGCGACCGGAGTGCAGACGGCGTTCCCGAAGATCCCCGCTCCGCCGAGCGGCAGGACCACCATCACGGGGCGTCTGATGGCCGACGAGACGACCGCGGCGAGCGGCATCAAGGACATCAAGGGCCTGCCCGACCGGCAGATCATGTTGATCAACAGTGAGGAGCAGGCGCGGCGCCTGCACGCCACGGTGCTCGGCGGCTATGTCGAGCAGACCGCGCCGGAGGCGAAGGGCGACACGCCGGAGCAGATCTCCGACCCGGGCAAGGAAGACGCCCCGCTGAACTACGCGTACATGATCCAGTGGTGGCTGTTCGCGGCGGCCGTCCCCGTCGGCTACGTAGTCCTCGCCCGCCGCGAGGCCCGCGACCGCCGGGAGGCGGCGGCGAAGGAAGAGCAGGCGGCGGAGGCCGAGCCCGCCACCGTGTGAGCCGGGGTTCCCTTCACCCGCCCGGCCCCGAACCTTGATTGCCTCACCGACAGGCAGGGAACCCGCACCCCGTGCACCCACGTATCGAGGACTACGCCCTCATCGGCGACGAACAGACCGCGGCTCTGGTCGGCATGGACGGCTCGGTCGACTGGCTGTGCCTGCCGCGCTTCGACTCGGCCGCCTGCTTCGCCAGAATGCTCGGCGACGAGGACAACGGCCACTGGCGCATCGCCCCCAAGGGGGCCGACCGCTGCACCCGCCGCGGCTACCGTTCCGACACCCTGGTCCTGGACACGGAGTGGGAGACCGACGAGGGCACGATCCGCGTCACCGACCTGATGCCCCAGCGCCACCGCGCCCCCGACGTCGTACGCATCGTGGAAGGCATCAGCGGCAAGGTCACCGTCAACAGCAGGCTCCGCCTGCGCTTCGACTACGGCTCGATCGTGCCGTGGGTGCGCCGGTCCGACGGGCACCGGGTGGCCGTCGCCGGCCCTGACTCGGTGTGGCTGCGCAGCGAACCCGAAGTGCGCACCTGGGGCGAGGACTTCAGCACCCTCTCGGAGTTCACCGTCGAGGCCGGCGAGAAGGTCGCCTTCGTCCTCACCTGGCATCCCTCGCACGAGCCCCGGCCGCCGCTCGTCGACCCGTACAAGTCGCTGCGCACCAGCGTCACGGACTGGAAGCGCTGGGCGGCCCGCTGCCGCTACGACGGCCCCTACAAGGACGCGGTCGTACGCTCCCTGATCACCCTCAAGGCCCTCACGTACCGCCCGACCGGCGGCATCGTCGCCGCGGCCACCACGTCACTCCCCGAAGAGATGGGCGGCGTACGCAACTGGGACTACCGCTACTGCTGGCTGCGCGATTCGAGCCTCACCCTGGGCGCCCTGGTCGCCGCGGGCTACCACAAGGAGGCCGAGGCCTGGCGCGACTGGCTGCTCCGCGCGGTCGCCGGCGATCCCGCGGACCTACAGATCATGTACGGCGTGGCGGGCGAACGGCGGCTCCCCGAATTCGAACTGCCGCACCTCTCCGGCTTCGCCGGTTCGGCCCCCGTCCGGATCGGCAACGGAGCCGTCAACCAGCTCCAACTCGACGTCTACGGCGAGGTCCTGGACTCCCTGTGGCTGGCCCGCCGCGCGGGCCTGTCCCCCAAGCCGCACATGTGGTCGCTCCAGGCCGTCCTCCTGGAGTGGCTGCGCGCGCAGTGGCGGCAGCCGGACGAGGGCCTGTGGGAGGTGCGCGGCGGGCGCCGGCACTTCGTGCACTCCAAGGTCATGGTGTGGGTGGCCGCCGACCGGGCCGTCCGCACCCTGGAGGAGTACGCCGACCTGCCCGGCGACCTGGAGGGCTGGCGCGAACTGCGCGACGATGTGCACCGGGACGTGTGCGAGAACGGCTACGACCCGGTGCGCAACACCTTCACGCAGTACTACGGCTCGCAGGAACTCGACGCCGCCCTGCTGCTCATCCCCCGCTTCGGCTTCCTGCCGCCCGACGACCCCCGCGTCGTCGGCACGGTCGACGCGGTCCGCGAGGCACTGGGCCACGACGGCTTCGTACGCCGCTACGACACCGCCGCCGACACCCCCGTGGACGGGCTGCCGGGCGACGAGGGCGCCTTCCTGGCGTGCTCCTTCTGGCTCGTGGACGCGCTGCAGATGACGGGCCGCAAGAAGGAGGCCCGGATCCTGTTCGAGCGGCTTGTGGGGCTCGCGAACGACGTGGGGCTGCTCGCGGAGGAGTACGACCCGGTGGCCGGCCGTCAGCTGGGCAACTTCCCGCAGGCGTTCAGCCACATCGGCCTGGTGAACACCGCCCTCGCCCTGTTCGGGGCCGAGGAGGCAGGATAGGGGCCATGGATCTTGGGCTGAAGGACCGGGTGTACGTCGTCACCGGGGCCACCCGCGGGCTGGGCAACGCCGCCGCGCGCGAACTGGTGGCCGACGGCGCGAAGGTGGTCGTCACCGGGCGGGACGAGAAGCGCGCGGCCGACGCGGCGGCCGAACTGGGGCCGAACGCGGTCGGCGTGGCCGTCGACAACGCCGACGCGGAGGCGCCGGCCCGGCTGATCGCCGCCGCGCGCGAGCACTTCGGGGGCTTCGACGGCATCCTCGTGAGCGTCGGTGGTCCGCCGCCCGGGTTCGTCGCCGACACCACCGACGAGCAGTGGCAGTCGTCGTTCGAGTCGGTGTTCCTGGGCGCGGTGCGGCTCGCGCGCGCGGCGGCCGAGGAGCTGGAGGCGGGCGGTGTCATCGGGTTCGTACTCTCCGGGTCGGTGCACGAGCCGATCCCCGGGCTGACGATCTCGAACGCGCTGCGGCCCGGCCTGGCCGGTTTCGCCAAGTCCCTCGCGGACGAGCTGGGCCCGCGTGGCATCCGCGTCGTGGGGCTGCTCCCGGCCCGCATCGACACGGACCGCGTGCGCGAGCTGGACGGGCTGTCCGCGGACCCGGAGGCCACGCGTGCGGCCAACGAGTCGCGGATTCCGCTACGGCGGTACGGGACTTCTGACGAGTTCGGGCGGGTGGCGGCGTTCCTGCTGTCGCCGGCCGCGTCCTACCTGACGGGGATCATGGTCCCTGTAGACGGTGGAATGCGGCACGGGTTCTGACACCCCATCAACTCGGTCCCGCCGCTCAACCCATCGAATCAACCCGTCAACTCACCCGCTCCGCGCGGTGCTTGACGCCCGTCAGGCGGACCTCCGTCGGCAGCGTCTCCAGGCCCGCCGAATCACGGGCGTGGGCAAGGGCGTTGGCCGTCAGGTGGTCGAGGGCGACTCCGGGGTCCACGTGCGGTTCCAGGCTGAGCTGGACGCGCGCCTCGGGTGCCGTGCGGGTACCGGCGAGCCGCACGTGCGCGTGGGCCACGCCGTCCAGAGCGCCCGCGTCGGTGGCGAGGACGCCCTCCAGGGCGCGGCCCCGCAGCAGCGCGCCCTCGCCGTCTCCGGTGCTGACGGCGACCTCGGCGAGCCGGCGCCGCCGTAGTACGGCGACGAGCCACCACAGGGCGAGCAGGACGAGGACGGCGAGCACGGCGAGGACCGTCGGCCACCACCAGCCGTCGCCCCGCCAGCGGGTCCGCCGGGCGTCACTCAGCAGGACGTCGTGGCGCCCGTCGTAGATCCACCAGGAGGGCGGCTTCACGCCGAGGCCTACGGCGAGTACGGAGCCACCCAGCACGAGCAGTACGAGGCCCACGACACCGATCACCGCGCGGTTGACGATCCTGAGCATCGGCCTCATCCCTTCCGGCCGGAACGGCCGACGCGCACCGACAGCGCGGGCGGCCGGGCGAGTCCGAGCCCGGTGATCGCGTCGCCGAGCACGGCGTCCAAGTCGGCCCGTACGTCGTCGAGTTCACGGAAATGCGACACCGCGCGGACGTCGGCCTTGGTCCGGCTCGTCCGTACGCGGACCGACTGCACGCCCGAGACCTCCATGGCCCGGTCGCGCAGCACCATCGCGGCGGCGGCGCGCTGCAGGCCGGCCCGGACGTCGGCGTGGGTGCGGCGCATCGGCAGCACCTGGCGCAGGCCGGGCGTGACGGCGAGCACGATCAGCCAGAGGCCGAGGACGGCGGCGATGCCGGCGCCGACGAGCACCCAGGTGTCGTCCAGGGGCCGTTGGGCGAACTGCCGGGCCAGTTCCCGGCGCCAGTGCGCGGCGGGCCGCTCCGCGCGCACGGCGGTGACGTCGTAGAGCAGGGCGCCCGCGCCGACGAGCAGCAGGACGGCGACGATGCCCGCCGGGATGCGGCGCGCCGACCAGAAGCGGCCGCCCTTGCCGTCGCCGTCATGGACGACGGGGACGGGATCGTAGTCGGACGCAGCGGTGTACCCGCCGTGTCCGGGATCGGTCTCCTTCTCGATGACCGGTAGTCGTTGGGTCGTGCCGTCGGAGCCTTGGGGCTCGCTCATCGCGTCCTCCCCTGTGCCGCGCCATGTGCCGGATGGAGCCGTTCCACTTGGACGGCGACCTCGGGCACCTCCATGCCCACCAACGCGCGTACCCGCTGAACCACCTGTCGACGCACCTGAAAACAGCGCTCGCCGATATCGCAGGGATAGTCGAGTTCGAGGTGCACGCGCACGCGTACCGTGTCGTGGTGTACGACGACGGTGGCATGCGGCGACGCGGCGTCCGGGTGCAGTGGTCCGAGCGCCTCGCGCGCGGCCTGTGCGGCGATCTTCGCCACGACCCGGTCGGCGATGCGGGTGGCGCCCCGCTCGCCGGGCGCGACGACCGTCAGGGGCCTGCCGCGCTCGTCGACCGCGCCGTCCCCGCCGCTCACGGGCGTCATCGCCGCCGGTCGTCACGCGAGCGGAAGAAGTCGCCGAGTTCCAGGTCCCCCTCCAGGAACCGGCCGACGACGAACCCGATGGCGCCCAGGGCCGCCACCAGCAGAAAGGCCCCGAACCCGCCGAAGTATCCGGCGAAGCCCAGTGCCATTCCGGCGATCATGCCGACCACGGCCCTGCTCATCCTGCGCTCCTCAGCTCGTTCGTCGGCCCGCTCATGGGTTCGTTCGCCGGTCCGGTCACTGGAGTCGGGGCTCCGGTTCGTCGTCCTCTTCGTCCGGCAGCTTCACGTCGCTGACCGCGATGTTGACCTCGACGACTTCGAGGCCGGTCATCCGCTCCACGGCCGTGATGACGTTCTCCCGTACGGCGCGGGCGACGTCCGCGATCGACACCCCGTAGTCGACGACGATCTCCAGGTCGAGCGCGGTCTGCACCTCGCCGACCTCGGCCTTCACACCCCGGGACACCGACTTCGTGCCGCCGGGCACCCGGTCGCGCACGGCCCCGAAGGTGCGGGACAGCCCACTGCCCATGGCGTGCACGCCCAGGACGTCCCGGGCGGCCAGCCCGGCGATCTTCTCCACCACGCCGTCGGCGATGGTGGTCCGCCCCCGGGACGCGGGGTCGCCGCCGCCGCGTTTGGTGGGGGGTTTACGGGTCTGTACGGACTCCCGCTCACCGTCGGGGTCCTGTGTCCGGTTCCGCTCCGTCATGTCGGTCATCGCCGTACATCCCTTTCGGTCGTCGTCCTTCGACCACGGTAGTTGCGGTTGCTCGGTCCCGCGCTGGACATGCGGCAGGCTGGAGGAATGACGGCGGACGCGTGGACGCGAGCGGTACGGCATCAACTGCGGCTTGGCAGGTTGCTGCCTCTGGGTGATCGGCGCGACGGGGCGTGGATCGCGGAGCGGGCGGCCGAGGCCGTACTGCGGGGCGCGGCGGAGCATGTGCGGGGTGTGCGGCTCGGCGCGCTGCGGATCGCGCTCGCCGATCCCGAGGACGCGCACGAGCCCGCCGTACCGCCTCCGCCGGGTGCGCTGCCGCCCGGGCCGCTGCGGATCACGGCCGATTTCGCGGCCGTGGCGACCGAGCCGCTGCCGACCGCAGCGTCCCGGTTGCGTACGGCCCTGGCCTCGGCCGCTGCGGAGCGGCTCGGTCTGGTGGTGGGCGAGGTTGATCTACAAGTGACTGTCCTGCTGGACCATATGGACGACATTGACGCCATGGACGATGTCGACCATGTGGACGATGCGGATCACGATCCTGCCGCCGACCTTGACCATGTTGATGACATTGATCGTGTGGACGATGTTGACCGTGTTGACGGCGCGGACGAGTCCCTGGTCGCCGCGGCCGCGCTCGCCGTCCCGGGAGTGGCCCGGCTGACCGGTGCGCTGGGCGGGCTCGGCCGGGCGGTGCACATCGAGGAGGTCGCCGGCGAAGGAGCGCTGCCGCGTCTCCACGCGCGTGTGGAGCTCGCGGTGCGCGCGGACCACCGAGCCTTGGATGTGGCCCGGGAGGTCCGTGCGCGGGTCGGTGAGGCGCTGCCGGATCACCCGACCGTGGCCGTACTGGTCACGAAGGTGGACTGACCGGCATGGTGGGCCGGCTGACGGCTTATTCGCCGACGCCGGCCAGGTCCCGCAGGCGTCGTGCCTGTGCGGCGCGCTCGGCGGCGCGCTGGTCGTCGTAGGCACGGCCCTGGACGCCCTGGAGCAGCGCTTTGGTCTCGATGAGGGCGTCGCGCGGGGCGGCCAGCAGTGCGGTCGCCAGGTCGCGTACGGCGTCCTCGACCTGGTCGGCGGGCACGGCGATGTTCGCGAGGCCGGTGCTGACGGCTTCCTCGGCCAGGACGGAGCGCCCGGTCGCGCAGATCTCCAGCGCGCGGGCGTAGCCGACGAGACCGACGAGCGGATGCGTGCCGGTCAGGTCGGGCACCAGTCCGAGGCTGGTCTCGCGCATGGCGAACTGCACATCGTCGGCGACGACACGCAGGTCACAGGCGAGGGCGAGTTGGAACCCGGCCCCGATGGCATGCCCCTGGACGGCGGCGATGGACACGATGTCGCTGCGTCGCCACCAGGTGAAACCCGCCTGGTACTCGGCGATGGTCCCGTCCAGCACGGCGTCATCTCTGTGCGCGAGGTCGATGAACGACGGTTCCCCGTCGAAACCCTCGGGCGTGAACGCCTGCCGGTCGAGTCCGGCCGAGAAGGACTTGCCCTCGGCACGCAGCACCACGACACGGACGGAGCCCGGCAGCAACCGCCCGGCCTCCGCCAACGCCCGCCAGAGAGCAGGATTTTGAGCGTTGCGCTTGGCCGGATTGGTCAGCGTCACCGTGGCGATCGCGTCGTCGACGATGAGCCGTACGCCGTCCTTGTCGAGTACGGGACCGAGGTCCTTGTCGTCCTGTTCGGGCGAAGCCATGGGGCGCCTCCGATGTGTGCGGTCAGCAGAGCAGAGCTAAGTGACTGCACAGTAACCACCCGGCCGGTCAGTCGTCCGACCGGGTGGCCACCATCGAAGCCGATGAGCCACCCGGGGTCAGGCCGAAGCCTTCTTGCCCCGGGTCGCCCCGCCACGCCCACGAAGCGTGACGCCGGACTCGCTGAGCATCCGGTGAACGAAGCCATACGAGCGGCCGGTCTCTTCGGCCAGCGCTCGGATGCTCGCACCGGAGTCGTACTTCTTCTTCAGGTCTGCCGCGAGCTTGTCGCGCGCGGCGCCGGTTACCCGGCTGCCCTTCTTCAGAGTCTCGGCCACCCGTGCCTCCTCATGGGAAGTGCGCTCTTGGTCTCCTCATGATCACCCCTCCAAGCGTTCATGGCCACCCATTCGGCAAGGTCCGTAAGACAAGGTTTTGACGACAGGAGTGCGTCCCCACAAGTGGAATGTGGAATTCCTGAGAGTCGTGTCCGTACGACCGAACGAGTTGTTCCGTGAAGTACCTGGTCAGAGACGCAGGACGGCCGAGCCCTTGTCGATAAAGGGCTCGGCCGGGAAATCGGTGTACGACACACCTCGGTACGAGGAGATCTCACACAGATGGTGGATCACCGGTGGGCCGAATGATCCATACGCCGTGGATCAAGCATTCGGTCAAGCGGCGCTGACCGTCAGGCGAGCGCGACGAGATCCGCGTAATCGGCACCCCACAGGTCCTCGACGCCGTCCGGCAGCAGGATGATGCGCTCCGGCTGCAGCGCCTCCACGGCGCCCTCGTCGTGGGTGACGAGAACGACGGCGCCCTTGTAGGTGCGCAGTGCGCCGAGGATCTCCTCGCGGCTGGCGGGGTCCAGGTTGTTCGTCGGCTCATCCAGGAGGAGGACGTTCGCGGACGACACCACCAGGGTGGCGAGCGCGAGGCGGGTCTTCTCGCCGCCGGAGAGGACCCCGGCCGGCTTGTCGACGTCGTCTCCGGAGAACAGGAACGAACCGAGCGTCTTGCGGACCTCGACCAGGTCCAGGTCGGGGGCGGCGGAGCGCATGTTCTCCAGGACCGTGCGCTCCGGGTCGAGGGTCTCGTGCTCCTGCGCGTAGTAGCCGAGCTTGAGGCCGTGGCCCTCGATGACCTCGCCGGTGTCCGGCTTCTCGGCACCGCCGAGGAGCTTCAGGAGGGTCGTCTTGCCGGCGCCGTTCAGGCCGAGGATGACGACGCGCGAGCCCTTGTCGATGGCCAGGTCGACGTCGGTGAAGATCTCCAGGGAGCCGTACGACTTCGACAGGCCCTCCGCCATGAGCGGGGTCTTGCCACAGGGCGAGGGCTCCGGGAAGCGCAGCTTGGCGACCTTGTCGGAGACACGGACCGCGTCCAGCCCGGCGAGCAGCCGGTCGGCGCGCTTGGCCATGTTCTGCGCGGCGACCGTCTTGGTGGCCTTGGCGCGCATCTTGTCGGCCTGCGAGTGCAGGGCGGCGGCCTTCTTCTCGGCGTTCTGCCGCTCGCGCTTGCGGCGCTTCTCGTCGGCCTCGCGCTGCTGCTGGTAGAGCTTCCAGCCCATGTTGTAGTAGTCGATCTGGGAGCGGTTGGCGTCCAGATAGAACACCTTGTTGACGACGGTCTCGACGAGGTCGGTGTCGTGGGAGATCACGATGAAGCCGCCGCGGTACGTCTTCAGGTAGTCGCGCAGCCAGACGATCGAGTCGGCGTCGAGGTGGTTCGTGGGCTCGTCGAGGAGCAGTGTGTCCGCGTCGGAGAACAGGATGCGGGCCAGCTCGATACGGCGGCGCTGACCGCCGGAGAGCGTATGCAGCGGCTGGCCGAGCACGCGGTCCGGGAGGTTCAGCGCGGCGGCGATGGTGGCGGCCTCGGCCTCGGCGGAGTAACCGCCCTTGGTGAGGAACTCCGTCTCCTGGCGCTCGTACTGGCGCATGGCCTTGTCGCGGGTGGCGCCGCTGCCGTTGGCGATGCGCTGTTCGTTCTCGCGCATCTTGCGGATCAGGGTGTCCAGGCCGCGCGCGGAGAGGATGCGGTCGCTGGCGAGCACGTCCAGGTCACCGGTGCGGGGGTCCTGCGGGAGGTAACCGACCTCGCCGGAGCGGGTGACGGTGCCGCCGGCGGGCTGGCCCTCGCCGGCCAGGACCTTGGTCAGGGTGGTCTTGCCGGCGCCGTTGCGCCCGACCAGACCGATGCGGTCGCCCTTGGCGACACGGAAGGTGGCGGACTCGATGAGGACGCGGGCACCGGCGCGCAGCTCGATACCGGAGGCGGAGATCACGGTCAGACTCCAGAGCGGGGTCGTAGGCGGAAGGGGCGGCTGAGGACGTTCCCGCCGTCTAATGCGCGAGGAGAATGGCCATGGGCCAAGTCTAACGGGGACGTGCAAGCGCTTTTCCTGTGCGCGGCGGGTCATCGCCCTGGGGCGGACGGTCCGGGGTGATCCGCTACAGGTCGTCCACAGCGATGAGCTGCGCGGTCCGGTGCGGTGCCGGGAGATGAGCACCCCACGCGCGTGACGTACGGCACGTGCACGCGTGCGTGCTCGGTGGGCGGGGTCGGTGTCGTCCCCCGTTCGGCCCCTCGTCCAACGCCCCGCCGGGAACGGCGGGCGAGGATGACGCCATGCAGTTCGACGACGACGCGAATCTGGACACCTCCGAGGTGCAGGACGTGCGCGGCAGCCGGATTCCCGGTGGCCGGGCGACTGTGGGTGGTGGCCTCGCGGGGCTGATCGCGCTGCTGCTCGGGCTCTTCTTCGGCGTCGGTCCGGACAACCTGGGGTTGTCGTCGGGCAGCGACTCGCCGGTGGCGACCGCGTCCTCGCTGGCCCAGGTGCAGTCGTCCTGCCGTACCGGGCAGGACGCGAACACCAAGGAGGACTGCCGCATCGTGGCGGTGGTCAACAGCGTGCAGGACTTCTGGACGCAGGAGTTCCGGCGGCGCAGCGGTACGTACACGCGGTCGCCGACGGTCTTCTTCAGCGGGCAGGTCGCCACCGCGTGCGGGACGGCGACCTCGGCGGTGGGGCCGTTCTACTGCCCCGGCGACCGGAAGGTCTATCTGGACCTGGGGTTCTTCGACGAGCTGCGGACGAAGTTCGGCTCCAGCGGCGGACCGTTCGCGCAGGCGTATGTCGTGGCGCACGAGTACGGGCACCACGTGCAGGACCTGATGGGCACGCTCGGCAGGTCGCAGGACGGGCGGACCGGTGCGAACAGCAACGCGGTGAAGGTGGAACTGCAGGCGGACTGCTACGCCGGGGTCTGGGCGCATCACGCGACCACCACGCAGGACGAGTCGACCGGCCGGCCGTTGATCACCAGCCTCACGGACGCCGACATCCGGGACGGGCTGGACGCGGCGGCGGCCGTGGGCGACGACCGGATCCAGGAGCGGTTCCAGGGCCGGGTGACGCCGGAGAGCTGGACGCACGGGTCGGCCGCGCAGCGGCAGCAGTGGTTCTACCAGGGCTACAGGACCGGGGACATGGCGCAGTGCAACACCTTCCGCTGACGGCGGTCGGCGGCCGCGATGTCCGGTTCGCGGGGGCGTTGTCAGTGGCGGGTGCAAGACTCGTCGAAAGCGATCGAAGCAGCGGAAACACCGAGGAACCCGACAACAGCTGACAACACCAGGCGCACAAGGAAGTGATCGGCATGGCAGGCGAGAACAGCGGGCGTCCGAGCATCTACCCGTCTCTGCTGTACGCGGACGCGAAGGCGGCGATCCGGCAGCTCACGGAGGCCTTCGGCTTCACCGAGCTGGCGGTGTACGAGGGCGAGGACGGCTCGGTGATGCACGCGGAGCTGGTGCAGGGCAACGGCGCGGTGATGCTCGGCTCCAAGGGCCGCGGCGGCCGTTTCGACGAGGCGATGAAGAGTGCGGGTCCCGCCGGGGTGTACATCGTCGTGGACGACGTCGACGCCCATCACCGGCGGGCCGTGGAGCACGGCGCGGAGATCCTGATGCCCCCGACGGACCAGGACTACGGATCGCGGGACTACATGGCCCGGGACGCCGAGGGCAACATCTGGAGCTTCGGTACCTACGCTCCGGACATAGGAATCTGACCGCGCCTGGCCTCTCGCCTAGCTTCCCCCCGTGTGCACCTGGAAGGCCGCCCGGCGTACGGCCTTGGCGAGGGCCGGGTCCGGGTGGGCGGCGGCGAGCGCGACGAGGACCTGCACGGTGCGGGGATGCCCTACGGCACGGACCTCGTCGAGGAGCATCGGGACGGTCGGCTGGATGGCGGACTCCAGGTGCCGCACCAGCAGCGGGGCCTCCCCGTGGTCGGCGACGGCCGCGGCGGTGTCGACCCACAGCCAGGTGGCCTCGGCGCGGGTGAGCACCTCGTGCGCGTCCTCCGGGTCGATCCCGTCGTGCTCGGCGAGCCACAGCAGGGCGTACGGCCGCAGGGTCGCCTCGTCGACGACGGCGCGGACGTCGGGCTCGGCCGGGGCGCCGACGACGCGCAGCGCCTCGAAGGCGAGGCCGCGCAGCAGGGCGTCCTCGCCGCGGGCGGCGTCGATCAGCTGGCCGACGGCGGTGCCCACGGTGCGGGCGGCGAGCCAGGCGCGGTACTCGGCGCGGGCGGCGTTCGGGCGGAGCTGGGAGCAGCCGCGGAGCATGTCCTCGGCGGACTGCTCGATGTTCCCGGCGGGGCTCTGCGCGGCCACGCAGATCTGCTCCAGCTTGACCCAGACCGCCCAGCTGCCGAGCGGGGTGAGGGTGGCCTGGGCGTCGCCGTAGGTGAGGGCGCCGACGGAGGCGAGGGCGTGCAGGGCCCAGTCGAGGAGGGGGCCGAGGGG